>CAMNEX010000001.1 GCA_946536825.1 uncultured Selenomonadales bacterium
CAAAATCGAAGTCTACGCCGTCACCCGTTCGGACGGCTCCTTCCGTCAGCAATTTTTAGTCGAATTGAGTTCAGGCGGCGCGGCGTTCCCTTCCCTTGACGAATTCGAGCAGACTGAAACGCAAATTTACGCCGCAGAAGATTCACAGATAAAAATTTTTACATTCGAGGAAATTCCGCCCGATAAGCTAAAAATTTTTATGCGGAATTGGTTCGTCGAACTTTTGAAATTGCCGTGGCTTAGCCTTTTGGCGGACAAGGGCGACGATACCTTAATAAAATGGCGCGAAAAAAATTTCCTCGACGACGCGCAAGATTTATTGGAGGCGTTCAGCGAGAACGAGGGAATTTTTTCAATGCTGTTGGGCGTGCGCTTCACGGCGGAGGATAAAAAATTTTCTCGGCGCGTGAAAGTTCGCGAGAGAAATCAGCGGCGCATTGTCGACAACGCCATTTCAAATCTTTTCGGCGAAGAGACCGTCAATTACAGCGAAACTATTTCCCGCAACGAAAAAATCGAAGAGGCAACTTTTATCGTTCAGAACGTCGCAAAATTCTTCGACATGCCGACAGATAACATAAGCATTTCGCCCGAACTCACGCGCAAATATGATCAAATCCGACTCCTGCGCCGCCTTATGCAAAAGGGAAATATGCAAATGCGGCTCGTGACTTTGGTTGAGGATTGGTATAAAAAGGACAGCGGAATTTTAATCGGCTATTACGGCGAAGAAAAAACTTTGTCGCTTTTCGTGCCGACTTCGCCCGGCAATTATAAACTCGTCACGCGGAAAAATTATAACGGCATAAAAATTACCGACGAAGTTGCAAAAAAAATCGACGCGAGCGCGTTTGAATGTTACGGCGGCTTTCCTGCGCGGGAATTGAAAATTTTCGACCTGCTAAAATTTATCTTTAAGCAGTGTTGGATTGCCGATTATAAAACCGTTGTATTCGTCGGCTTGTTTTCGGGCTTGATACCGCTTGTCATGCCGATTGTCACGGAAACAATTTTTCAAGACATAATCCCGATTTTAGACAGACAAGGCTTGGCGACCGTCACGCAAGTCACAATGGTGACAAGTTTTACAATGGCGTCGCTGGGAATTGTGCGGACGATCGCGGTCATGAGAATCACGACGCGAATAAACATGGCAACCGAGGCGGCACTTTGGAACAGACTTTTGACTTTGCCGACGAAATTTTTTCGCCAATACACCTCCGGCGAACTGGCAAGACGTATGAGCGGCATGAACGTTATCAAAGGTCTTGTCAGCCCCGAATTTATCGGAAGTCTTTTTGGCTTTGTCTTTTCCTTCTGGTCGATTTTTTTAATGTGCTACTACAGCTTGAAATTGACGGCGGTCGCCATTGCGGTTTGGTTTGTCTATGCGATTATTACGGCGTTTATTTATCGGCGCGTCATCGGATTCAATCGCAACTTGATTGCCGCAAACAATAAGGAAGCGGGCATAATTCAACAGATTTTCGCGGGGCTTGCAAAGTTCAGAGAACACGGCGCGGAAAAACAAGCTTATTATCTTTGGAGCAAAGTTTTCGGCGAAACGTGGAAATGGAATTTGAAATTGCGCTGGCAGGGCAATTACAATCAGATAATCGGAAGCGTTCAGCCGTTTATTTTGACAATGGCACTTTACTACATTGCGGTTTACGGCATGAACGAAGTCGGCGCGAACGGACAAACGGTTCAAGGTATCGGCTACGCGCAGTTTATCGCGTTTCAAGCGGCGTTCACGAGCTTTAACGGAACACTAAACGGAATTATTCCGCTTGTCGGGCAATACTTCGCGATTCAGCCGCAGATTGAAAATTTCCGCCCGATATTAAAAGAAGTTCCTGAAAGTGTCGGCGACAAACCGGACGCGGGCGTTTTATCCGGCGCGATTGAAGTTAGTCATTTGACTTTCGGCTACAATGAAGGTCGGGACGTTTTGCACGACGTGAATTTTAAAATTTCTGCGGGCGAAAACGTCGCAATAGTCGGGCGTTCGGGTTGCGGCAAGTCGACGCTGGTCAGATTATTACTCGGCTTTGAAACTCCCAAGCGCGGCGCAATTTATTATGACGGACAAGATTTGTCGGAATTAAATATGCCGAGCGTCCGAACTCAAATGGGCGTGGTTTTGCAAAACGGACAACTCATGCAGGGCGATATTTTCACGAACATAATCGGCACAAACGCCTTGACGCAGGAGGACGCGTGGGAGGCGGCTAAAGCGGCGGGAATCGATCTTGATATTATGATGATGCCAATGGGCATGCAAACGGTTATCAGCGAGGGTAGCAAAAATATTTCGGGCGGACAGCGTCAAAGAATTTTAATCGCCCGCGCTCTGGTGACAAAGCCTTCAATTTTGATTTTCGACGAGGCAACTTCCGCGCTCGACAATCGCACTCAAGCAATCGTCACGAAGAGTTTGGACAATTTGCACGCAACGCGAATTGTTGTTGCGCACAGACTTTCCACAATCAGAAACTGCGACAAAATAATTGTCATGGACGCGGGCAGGGTCGTGGAGACGGGCGGTTTTGATGAACTTGTTGCCAAGGGCGGCATTTTCGCAAATTTCGTCAAGCGACAAACCGCATAAAAAAAATTATCCCCGAACGTCGGGGATTTTTTTTTGCATTTCGGATAAAATCAGGCGTTAGCTTTTTTGAATTGATTCATAAAATCGGCGAGAGCCTCCGCGCCTTCAAGCGGCATTGCGTTATAAATCGAAGCGCGCATACCGCCAACAGAGCGATGACCTTTCACGCCGCTCAAATTTTTCTCAAGTGCCTCCGCGACAAATTTTTTCTCTAAATCTTCGTTCGGAAGGCGGAAAGTCACGTTCATAAAGGAGCGCGAATCTTTTTCGGCGTGCCCGCGATAAAAGCCGTCGGAGCTGTCGATTGCGTCATAAAGGAGTTTCGCCTTAATCGAATTGCGCCGAGCCATTTCCGCTAAGCCGCCGCAATTTTTAATCCACGCGGCAACTTTTCCGACAATGTAAATGCTAAAAGCGGGCGGCGTGTTGTACAGCGAATTTTTCTTGTAAAAAGTATCATAGCGCAACATCGTCGGGAGAGTTTCCAAACTCTTTTCTATAAAATTTTTCTTAGCAACGACAATCACGACGCCTGCAGGACCTAAATTTTTTTGAACGCCCGCATAAATCAGCGAAAATTTTTTGAAGTCAACAGGACGGCTAAGCATATCGCTTGACATGTCGGCGAAAAGCGGAACGGAGCCGGTTTCGGGTATGTAATGAAATTCCGTGCCGTAAATTGTGTTGTTGTAGCAGACGTGCAGATAAGCGGCGTTCGGATTAATTTTCAGTTCGTCTTGACGCGGGACGCGCTTAAAATTTTCGTTCTTGGTCGAGGCGGCAATTTCTCCGACGCCCAAATTTTCAGCCTCTTTATAAGCATTGGAAGAAAAAGTTCCGCTCAAAACGTAGGAGCCGGGATTTTTTTTCGTCGCGAAGTTCAAAGGAAGCATTGCGAATTGCAAAGACGCGCCGCCCTGAATAAAAAGAACGTCGTAATCGTCACCGAGCTCCATAAGTTCCAAAATGTCAGCCTTGGCGGCGTTGTGAACTTTTTCGTAGGGTTTGGAGCGGTGGCTTATTTCGATAATTGACATGCCCGAATTGTCGAAGTTCAAAAACTCCGCTTGAGCCTCCTTTAAAACTTCCAGCGGCAAAGTTGCGGGTCCGGGATTGAAATTGTAAACTCTCTTCAAAATATCTCCTCCAAAAATTTTTCTACATTCTATCAGCCAAAAATTTTTTTGTAAACGTGTAAGATTTGGTTGCCGGTTTAATTGGTCGCCGACGGCTTGACGGAGCGATTGACGGCAAATATAATTTGAAAAAGTTCACTAACAGATGAGGTAATGACATGGACGAACGCTTTGAGCGAATAAATAATCAACAGCCGACGAATATCGCTCCGCAAAGAAAAGCAGTTGCATTGAGATACGAAGCCGAGCGCGATCTCGCGCCCAAAGTCATAGCCAAGGGGCGCGGGCATGTCGCTGAACATATTTTGGAGACCGCGCAAAAAAATTCTGTGCCGGTTTATCAAGACAAAACGCTTGTCAATATGCTTATGGCTCTGGAAATTGATCGCGAAATTCCGCCGGATCTATACAAGGCAATAGCCGAGGTCATGGCTTATATTTATAAAATGGACAAGTCGCACGGTCAGGCAAAAGTCGCCCGCGAAATCGAAAATAAACGCATGAGACTTTTCTGAAATAAAAATATTTAAGTTGTCGCCGCCAATTTTCGATATAGTTAGCGAAGTTAAGCAACAGCTTAGCAAGAAAATTTGAAATAACACGGGTCGGACGCTTAAACCGTCGAACGGAATCTCTGAAGACATGGAACAGTCGAAAAATCTGAGCGTCGGCAGTCGCAAGACCCGCCGAATTAAAAAAGGAGAAGTGATTTTTATGATGCGTTCCCTGTTTTCCGGAGTTTCCGGATTGAAGTCTCACCAATCGCGCATGGACGTTATTGGTAACAACATTGCCAACATTAACACAATCGGCTTTAAAGGCAGTCGCACAACTTTTTCCGATATGCTTTCGCAAATGCAAAGTCCTGCCGCTTCGCCGACAGACACCCGCGGCGGCGTCAACCCCAGACAGGTCGGTTTGGGCGTCAATGTCGCGAGTATCGATTTAATTTTCAGCGACTCTTCGCCGCAATCTACAGGCAAAAATACCGACCTTTCGCTTTCGGGCAACGGTTTGTTCTATCTTAAAGAAGGAGATCAATCTTATTTTACACGCAACGGCGCGTTTTTGTTTGACGAAAGCGGCTATTATGTCATGACGGGCACCGGTCTTCGCGTGCAAGGTTGGAACGCCACCGAGGAAGGCACCATAAACAGCAACGGCGCGTCAACGGATATTAACGTTCCCGCCGGCAAAACAATGGATGCTACCGAGACATCTCAAATCTATTACAGCGGCAACCTCGACAAAGAATCGAAAATGATTAAATCAATCAGCTACACCGTCGCCACAAGTGACGAGGCGGACGATACCAAGGTTGTAACGAGGGACGGCGACACAATTACCAGCGTAAACGTTGACGGCGAAAACGTAGTTGCGGCAACGATAACTTTCAGAGATGATACCAAACTCAGCGTTACGGACGGTTATTACGAAGTGGGCAAAAGCGTCCCGATATCAACGCTTGCGACAATTTACGATTCATTGGGCGGCGTGCATGAAGTTGCATTGCTTATTGATAAAGACCCCGATTCAACGGGCGGAGATGCTACGCCAACCGACGCCGAAGCTCTCGCAACAGGCAGACCGATTACCAAGTACACTTACACCGACGGCAACAACGATACCTACGACGTAACGGAAACTGTTACTTACACCTACACGGATCTTGACGGAAATGAACACACAGTCGGTGCCAACAACCGCAATATAACGCAAGATGACAACGGCAATTACACTTACAACGCCGCCGACGGCGAGATCTATGAAGCAACTAGAGTCGTTGCTTACACTTACAAGGACGCCAATGGCGATACTCAAAATCTTGAAGAATCCGATTTAACTACAAATACTACCACCGTTTACGACAACCGCTGGAGAGTTTATATCAAACCGGGCGTCGGCGAAGCGGGTCCCGCGAGCGAAGAATTTGCAAACACTTATACGCGCAGCGAAGCCAACGGCAATCCCGAAATGGACGGCTCCTCGACTGTCGGTACCATGAATATGGTTTCTTATATTTATTTCAATGAGCGCGGTGCGTTTGTCAGCAACGGCACTACAGAAAATGCCTCGCTCACTTTTGAATATTCCGACGGCAACGGCGCGGCGTCCAATCAGGCAGTAATAGATTATTCCGGCTTGACACAATACGCCAATACAACGACTTCTTTCCCGACAACCAACGGCAATACGGCGGGCACTCTCCAGAGCATTGCGGTTGACAGCAACGGCGTTGTTTCGGGCACCTACACGAATGGTTTAATCCGCAATGAGGCGCAAATTGCCGTTGCACAATTCACCAACTCTTCCGGTTTGACAAAGGTCGGCACAACAGTTTATCAAGAGTCGAATAACTCCGGCGCGGCGAATATCAGAACTGTTGCCGATTTCGGATTGACTGTCATTTCTGCCGCGCTTGAAATGTCTAACGTCGATCTCGCAACAGAATTTTCCGATATGATTGTCACGCAACGCGGCTTCCAAGCCAATTCCAAAATGACGACGGTTTCCGACGAAATGCTTGAGACTCTTATCAATATGAAGAGATAAAATTTAGCGGCTTAAAATAAATACAAAAAAACTCCCGCGGTAAAATCGTGGGAGCTTTTTTTATTTCATTTAATAGCTTGTAAATTACTTGTCGAGATGAGGACCTGCCGCAACAAGGGCTTTTCCCGCCGCGTTGTATTCGTATTTCTTGAAGTTCTTGATAAAGCGGCTCGCTAAATCTTCAGCTCTTCTATCCCATTCAGTCGGGTCGGCGTAAGTGTCACGCGGGTCGAGAATATTTGTCGCGACGCCTTCAAGCACTGTCGGGACTTCAAGGTCGAAGATAGCAATTTTTTTCGTCGGAGCATTTTTAATCGCGCCGCCCAAAATCGCGTCGATGATGCCGCGGGTGTCTTTAATCGAAATGCGTTTGCCAGTGCCGTTCCAACCGGTGTTGACAAGATAAGCCTTCGCGCCGCTCTTTTCCATGCGCTTAACCAATTCTTCGGCATATTTGGTCGGGTGCAATTCAAGGAAGGCTTGTCCGAAGCACGCGCTGAAAGTCGGAGTTGGCTCGGTTATGCCGCGTTCTGTTCCTGCAAGTTTAGCCGTGAAACCGCTGAGGAAATAATATTTGCACTGTTCGGAAGTGAGAATCGAAACGGGCGGCAACACGCCGAAAGCGTCCGCGCTAAGGAAGATAACCGATTGCGCCGCGGGACCGTGACTGTCGGGGCGAACGATTTTTTTTATGTGATAAATCGGATAGCTGACGCGGGTATTTTCCGTGACGGATTTATCTGCGAAGTCAATCTTGCCGTCCTTGTCGACAGTGACGTTTTCAAGGAGCGCGTCGCGGCGAATTGCGTTGTAAATATCGGGCTCGCTTTCTTTGTCAAGGTTGATAACTTTCGCGTAGCAACCGCCCTCGAAGTTGAAGACGCCGGTATCGTCCCAGCCGTGTTCGTCGTCGCCGATAAGCAAGCGTTTCGGGTCGGTCGAGAGAGTTGTTTTGCCCGTGCCGCTAAGTCCGAAGAAAATCGCGGTGTTTTCGCCGTTCATGTCGGTATTCGCCGAGCAATGCATTGCGGCAATTCCCTTAAGCGGCAGGAAGTAGTTCATCATGCTGAACAAACCTTTTTTCATTTCGCCGCCGTACCACGTGTTCAAAATGACTTGCTCTTTAGTCGTGATATTAAAAACTGTCGCCGTTTCGGAGTTGAGACCAAGTTCTTTCCAGTTGGTGACTTTCGCCTTTGACGCGTTGAAAACTACAAAGTCGGGCTCTTGGTCGAATTCTTCCTGACTTTTCGGGCGAATAAACATGTTGGTGACGAAATGCGCTTGCCAGGCGACTTCCATGATAAAACGGATTTTCATGCGCGTATCTTTGTGCGTGCCGCAGAAACCGTCGACTACGAAAAGGCGTTTGTTGGAGAGTTCCTTAATCGCCAATTCCTTAAGTGCCTTCCAACTTTCGACGGAGCATTTTTTATTGTCGTTGGGATATTCAGGAGTTGTCCACCAAATTTCGCCCGGCGCACCTTCTTTGGTCGTGTCGTCGTAAACAATAAATTTGTCCTTCGGCGAACGTCCCGTATAAATGCCCGTCATGACGTTAATCGCGCCCAATTCCGTCTCAACGCCCACGTCGTAGCCTTCAAGACCCGGTTTCGTTTCTTCATTGAAAAGGACTTCGTATGTCGGATTGTAAAGGACTTCAGTCGTCCCTGTTATCCCATACTTTGTGAGATCCATCATTGGCATAATTTTTCTTACCTCCAAAAATATATTTCGTTAATGATAAACTTTTGAGTTGTAAATGTCAATTAAAAAGCCTGCACAGATTTTCCGCCGCCTGAAATTTTTGTTATAAAGTTCAAAGTCAAGCGTCTTGCTTACGTTTAGTTCATGCTTTATAATAAAAATCAATAGAAATACGGAGGAAAAATGCATGATAGAAATAAAAGGCTTAAAAAAATCTTTCGACGACCTGCATGTTCTGAAAGGAATAGACCTTAGCATTGACGAAGGCGAAGTTGTCGTAATCATCGGACCGAGCGGCTCCGGCAAGTCGACGCTTTTGCGCTGCATAAACTTTTTGGAAGAACCTACAAGCGGTTCAATCACGGTAGACGGCATTCCACTTGACAGCGAGGCAAATATAAATAAAGTGCGCGAAGAAGTCGGCATGGTGTTTCAGCGGTTTAATCTTTTCCCGCATATGACAGTTTTGCAAAATATAACCCTCGCGCCGCTGAAAGTTCGGAAAATAAAAAAAGCTCAAGCCGAACAAAGAGCGCAGGAGCTTTTGGACAGAGTTGGCTTGGGCGATAAGGCGGACGCCTATCCTAATCAACTTTCGGGCGGGCAACAGCAACGAGTTGCGATAGCTCGCGCCTTGGCAATGAATCCAAAAGTAATGCTTTTCGACGAGCCGACAAGCGCACTGGATCCGGAAATGGTCGGCGAAGTTCTCGACGTTATGCAACGCTTAGCCGAAAGCGGCATGACAATGATAATCGTGACACACGAAATGGGCTTTGCGCGGGAGGTCGGGACGCGGTTAATATTCGTGGACGGCGGCTACATCGTCGAACAGGGCAAACCTAAGGAAGTTTTTGAGAATCCCAAAGAAGAACGATTAAAATTATTTTTATCAAAGATATTGTGACGGCGCGTCGCGTGAGGTTGAGGAAAGCAACCTCTTTTTTTTGTCAAGGGAAAATCTGATATAATGGGGCGCGAAAAATTTTTTGGAAGGAGATTTTCAATGGCGGAAACATATTTTCCCATGCTACCGAAAGTCAACGAAGAAATATCAAAAGTTCTCAAGGACACGGCGGGCGAATGGAAGGAAACGGATATAAATTTTCTGCAGGGATTGGCGAACAGCCTTGACTGCGGGGAATCGATAAAGGAAATGGGCTCGGTTGATTCAATCCCTGACATGTGGGCGCGTCCTTTGCTGTTCAAAATGGCACTGTTCGATTTGGAGCCGACAAAACAATTTGTGACGGGCTTGCATGAAAAAGTTCGCGGGGAGTGGCGTGCACTTTTGGCAATGTTCGCGCTGAAAAATTACAAGCAACTCGACTTGAAGGCGGAGCAGGTAAATTTACTTGAAGAAAAATCCGAACTTGGAGAAATTTTAAAATCGCTCGCGCCGCAAGAATCATTGACGGGAAATAAAAATGCGTGGCTGACGGACGTATACATAATTTATTTTAACGGACAGCCGCTGGCAATGACTTCGCCAACGACGTTGGTAACCTGCGCGGCGGATTATGAAAACGTATTCGCAGGGAAAATTTTCACGCCGTGGAGCGCGAATCAAAGAACTTTAAGCGACCCGATAAAATTTTTAACGCCCGACGAACTTGCCGCGCTGAAAATTTGGTTGGAAAATCTTTACGAGAAAATACAGCGAGCGGAAAAAATCGGGGCGAAGGCAAAGGAAATATCGAACGCGCTTTTGAAATGCTTGGCGGAATATGAGCGCGACGTAGCTTCCGCGCAGACTTCCGGGACGCAGAATTTTGAATTTGTCGCGTCGAATTTAAATTTACATGTGGGAGTGGCGCGGCTCCTCGACGAAACGATTAAAGGCAGGGAGGCGCGTTTTGAAGATTCCGCCGTCAGACTGCTGAACGGCGAGAAAAATTTGCTGTTGGTGTCGCCGGAATTGGTCAGAGATTTTGCGCGGTTTGAAGGCGTCGACGCGGCGCGGCTGGTCGTGTGGCAGGGAATAAGCGCGAACGAAATAACCGACGAAAAACTTTCCGACAGGAAAAAAATCGGGCGAACAGCTTTAAAAGGCGCGGAATTTCGCAAGCCCGAAGATTTTTTCTTTGAGCGTATGGCAGTCGTCGAGCCGGCGAACGCCTTCCCGAACTCACCGAAAATTCAAGGCGCGGAAACTTTATCGGAAAAAGATTTGACGCCGATTTTGCCGCTCAAGCGCGAGCTGTTTGAAATATTTTCGCCCGAAGAAATATCTGCGCGGCTGGGAATTTCGGACGATAAGGAAAATTTTTATCTGCATTTCAATTTCCCGCTCAGCGGAGTTGACGGCGACGGGAAAAATTTCCGCTGGACGAAGACTTATCCCAAGCGCGAGCTTATTTACATTGACCAGGAAGTTCCAGTCATTGAGATTTTCCCCGACTTTCGCCGCGCAGGTTGGAAGAATTATTTTCTGTACTATGAAAATTATCGGGCGCAATCGGGCGAAGAAAATCTTGCCGCGGATATTTATTTTGTTGAGCCGCTGAATCACGCGGAAAATTTCTTGACGAACAGATTCACGGCGCGGCTTGAGGCTTTCCCCGAAATTTTAATTTGCAAATACAATCCGCCGCCGCATGTCGGCAAGCCGCCTTACGAAGTGGGAGCAATCCTTTTGAATAAGCCGAAAAAAATCGAGCGGAATGCGGGCTTGAGTTGGAAAATCGGCGTGGACTTCGGCACAAGTTCGACGATGGTTTTTTATGCCGAGAACGAAAATTCTCCGCGCCCATTGAATTTTTCGCCGCATTTGTACAAAGTCACCGAGAGCGGCGGAGCGCGTGCGCAAACTTATCGGCATTTCATACCGTCGCAAATGCCTGCGCGGGCGGACGGTTCATTTCTAAGCATATTCCATTTGCTCAATATCGGGGAGCTGAAAAAAATTCGGGCGTTGCAGGACGGGCACGTTTTCTTATTGAGCACGGAAAATACGCGGGTATTCGAGCAAATGGCGGCGCAAATCGACGCGAATTTAAAATGGGCGGACGACACGCGGCAACGACGCAAAAC
This sequence comes from uncultured Selenomonadales bacterium, assembly GCA_946536825.1. GTDB lineage: Bacteria > Bacillota > Negativicutes > Selenomonadales > Selenomonadaceae > Quinella. The sequence continues at coordinate 11,041 of CAMNEX010000001.1, forward strand.
GGCGGCTTACATAAGTCAAATTTGCCTGCAGGCGTCGGCGGAGGCGGTTGCAGTCGGTGCGGACAATATCCAATGGAATTTTTCATATCCGACGGCGTTTTCACAGGCGCAGAAAATTTCGTTCCAAGAAATATGTCGGGAGGCAGTCGGCGGCGCGGCTAATTTTTGGACGGAGAGCAAAGCGGCGGCGTATCACTTCAACAAAATGGACGGCAAAGCGGGCAATTTCGCGCAGGGTGCAATTTGCGTCGACATAGGCGCGGGCACGACCGATATTTCCGTAATCAGCGGGGAGCCGCCGCGCATTGTCTATCACACGTCGATAAGATACGCGGCGCGGCAAATGTTCAAGCCGATTTATGACAATTACGAGCTGTTCGCGGGCGAAAAAATTTCCGACAAACTCCAAGACGAAACTAAGCGGCAAGCGGTAATTGATGCGGACATGCGCGAGCACAGCGAAAAATATTTGGCGGATTTAAAATATAAAACGGGCGTGGAGCAAATTAAAAACGTCCTGCAGGCGGCACAATTCGCGACGGCGGGCTTATTCCACTATCTGGGCGAGCTGATTAAAATTCTGCATGACTACGGGCATTATCGCGAGAAAAAAATCCCGCATGTATTCGTTGGCGGCAACGGCGCGAGGATTTTTAAATGGTTAGCGGGCGGCACCGAGCTTGACGGCAATATTTATCTCAACGTCCTTGAAAAAATTTTCGTGGCGGCGACCGGGCTTGAGGGTTACAAGAAATTTAATCTACACATGAGTGCGCAACCGAAAATCGAGGTGGCGGCGGGCATGATAGTCGAGAAACCTGCCAACGACGAGGAATTTTTTGACGAAGAGAAAATTAATCGGGAAATGTTCGGAGCGGCGGACGAAATAATTTACTCGGCGGTATTGGCGGGCGCGGATTTTAATCAGGGCGGCGAGCGGCAAGCGGCGTTGTCGTTTATCAGTGCGCATGACATTTCCGAGGGCGTCACGATTCAAACTTTGCGGGAGTTCAAAATTTTTGCCGAGCGATTTAACGGGGCGCAAAAACTTTGGGCGGCAGGAATTGATTTTGAGGAAGAAGAAATTGTCCGCGACGCCAATAATTTTTACGTTGACAAAAAGGGGCGCGATGTTAAAAAACTTTTGATCGAGCCGATTTTTATCGCCGAATTGAAAATGTTTTTAGGGACAAGGAATTTGGGCACGGGGAAAAGTAAAATTTCTTTGGCAGAAAAAAAATTTACGAGCGCAGAAAAATCCGTCGGAGAAAATTTTGTCAACGACTTCAACGCGCTGGAGAAATTAAGCGGCTTCAGTTCGCGACAGGCGCGGGAGAAATTTTTGACGCGCTACAAAGTGCGGGCGTTCAGCTGTGCGAACGTCGAAGAGCGCATGAACAATCCGAAAGTTGCGCCGAAATTTTCAACGGCGGCGAGCGTGGCGGGCGGCGATTTCTGGGCTTGTGCAGTCGACGGAAATATTTTCGCGGTCGTCCCCAACCTCAAGACTTACACGGAAAATCACCACACGGAGCGGGCGTTCGGAGCGGTTTTTGAATCGAATTTTGCGGACGGCACTTATTCGCGACTTCGCGTCGAGCGGGCGGCAGTCTTCGAGCTTGTCGGCAACGAGTGGATTTTAAAATTCGCAGGCAAAATCATTTTGAGTAAATAGCGCGGTCTTGAAGAGATACCGTTTATTTGACAAAAAATTTTGCGCGGCTAAAATAATTTTAAACTTTACACGGGAGGCGAATAATTTTGCTTGAAATAAAAAATCTGTACGTCAAGGCGGGCGAAAAAGAAATTCTGCGCGGACTGAATTTAAGCGTTGGCAAGGGCGAAGTTCACGTCATCTTGGGACCGAACGGCTCCGGCAAGTCGACGCTGATGAATGTCATTATGGGACACCCGAAATACGAAATCACGAGTGGCGAAATTTTTTTCGAGGGCGAAGACTTAACCGCGCTGAAAACTTTCGAGCGGGCGCGGCGCGGCATTTTTTTATCATTCCAAACGCCCGAAGAAATTCCGGGGATAACCGTTGAAAATATGTTGCGGACGGCGAAGCAGGCGATAAGCGGCGAGAAGATAAAAATTTTGCAATTCCGCAAGGAACTTCGCGCAATCATGAGCGAGTTGAAAATTAATCCCGAATACGCAAGTCGATATATGAACGTCGGGTTCAGCGGCGGCGAAAAAAAGCGAAATGAAATTCTTCAGCTCCTCGTCCTCAATCCCAAACTCGCGCTCCTTGACGAAACGGACAGCGGCTTGGACGTCGACGCGGTGGAAATTGTTTCTGGCGGCGTCGCCAAATTTCACAACGAAAATAATTCCTGCGTAATAATCACACACAACGCGCAGATTTTAAAGCATTTGCCAGTTAATCGGGCGCATATTTTTTTGAGCGGGCGAATTGTAAAAAGCGGCGGCGCGGAACTCGTCAGCGAAGTTTCGGAGCACGGCTACGCGCCTTACGAGGTCGAGTCATGAAAAAAAATTACATACAGGATATTGAGCGGGCACTTTATGACGTTCGCGACGAAGATAAATCGATTTACAAAAGCGACGCGGGCTTGACCGAGGAAATTATTCGCGATATATCTGCGCGGAAAAAAGATCCGCCGTGGATGCTTGAGTTTCGGTTGAAGTCGCTGGAGGTTTATAAAAAAATTGAGCTACCGATTTGGGGTCCCGATATAAGCGAACTCAACATGAACGAAATCGTCACCTACGTCAAGCCGAACGCCAAACAAGTCAACGATTGGTCGCAGGTGCCCGAAGAAATTAAAAAGACTTTCGACAGGCTGGGTATTCCCGACGCCGAAAAAAAATCGCTCGCGGGCGTCGGGGCGCAATATGATTCGGAGGTCGTCTATCACAGCATAAAAAAAAGATTGACGGATCAGGGCGTCGTCTACACCGACATGGAAACCGCGCTTGTCGAACATGAAGACATTGTCCGCGAATATTTTATGACGCTCGTCCCGCCCAAAGATCATAAGTTCGCCGCGTTGCATGGCGCGGTTTGGTCGGGCGGAAGTTTTGTTTACGTTCCCGCGGGCGTCGATGTGAAAATTCCTTTGCAATCTTATTTCCGATTAAATGCGGCGGGCGCGGGGCAATTTGAACACACGCTGATAATCGTTGAGCCGGGCGCGAAGTTGCATTTTATCGAAGGCTGTTCTGCTCCGCGCTACAACGTCACGAATTTACATGCGGGTTGCGTCGAACTTTTTGTAAAGGAGGGCGCGAGGCTCCGTTATTCGACGATTGAAAATTGGTCGCGCAACATGATGAATTTAAATACCAAACGCGCCCTGGTTGAGAAAAACGCGCTTGTCGAGTGGGTCAGCGGTTCTTTTGGCTCGCATGTCTCAATGCTTTATCCTTGTAGCGTTTTGCACGGCGAAGGGGCACGTTGCGAATTTACGGGAGTGACTTTCGCGGGCAAAGGGCAAAATCTAGACACGGGCGCGATTGTGATTCATGCCGCTGCGAAAACTTCCGCGAACATTAACACGCGCACAATTTCAAAATCGGGCGGCGCGGCAACTTATCGTTCGGCTGTCAAGGTTACGAAAAACGCGCCCTTTGCAAAGTGCTCCGTCAACTGTGAATCGCTCATGCTTGACGACAAATCGCGCTCCGACACTTTGCCCGTTATGGATATTGAAGGCGACGAGGCGGACATTGGTCACGAGGCTAAAATCGGGCGGATTTCCGAGGAGGCAGTTTTTTATCTTATGGCTCGCGGCATTTCCGAGGAAGAGGCGCGGGCAATGATCGTTCGCGGCTTCGTCGAGCCCATTGCAAAGGAACTCCCGCTTGAATACGCGGTCGAAATGAACAATCTGATTAACCTTGAACTTGAAGGGCAATTATAAAAAAAAACGGCTCGCACCGATTGGTGCGAGTCTTTTTTAATCGGAGTGCAAACATTTTTCGTAAAATTCGTCGCAAAATTTATAAAGAATTTTATCGCCGCGCTCAAGCGCAATTTGCTCAAGCAACTCAAAAAAATCTGCGTATTCTTCGCAATCAAGGTCGGCGATATTCAAAATCACCCGACAATAATCGGCAATAATTTCCAAAGGAATTTTCCCGCGCCGCAATTTTTTTATTAAAGTCGCTGTGGTAGAAATGTATTTGGTTGTCATTTCGTCGGGAAATTTTTTTGACAAATAAATTTGAATCTGCGCGGTTACAAGGGCGTCGCTCAAGGCGTCGTGGGCGTTGTGATTGAGTTCAAATTTTTTGGCGACAGTGCCGAGTTGAATATTTTCCAGCTCCGCTAAATTCTCGTCGAGTTTTTGACAGGCGCGAACGTTCGCCAAGATGTCAAAGGCGTCAAAATTCGGATGAGGAATTTTATAGCGGTCAAGCGTCGCGAAAAGATAATGCAAATCGGAGGAAAGTCCATAGGCGGCGATAGTTTTTCCTTCGATAAATTTTTTTATGTACCCCCACAACTTTTTAAAGGTCGGCTTATTTTTCACGTCCTTGAAAGTTATTCCGTGAATTTCAGTGGCGGTGAATTCTTTGTAAGGCGGGCGAATCAAAAAATTTTCCTGCGCCGTCACCGAATTATTTTCGACGACGACAATCCCCATTTGGCAAATCGAATCGGAAGCGTGATTGGCGTTTTCAAAATCAATCACCACAAAATTTTTCGGCACGGAGTCGGGAAAAGAAATTTCGCAACCGTAAGGATTAAGTCGCGGCGCAGTTTTCAGCGCGACTTTGATTTTCTCCGCGTCCAATTCAAAAACTCCCAGCTCAAAAGCCAGGCGATACATATGATTACAGGGCTTGTGGCGATGAAAAAATTCCGAGCAAGTGCAACTTTCAAGCGAGACACTTTGCTTTCCGATTTTGCCCGTCTGCCCGTCGAAGTCCACAGAATCCATTTTCAAATTCAAGGCTCTTCTTTGTCGCTTTAACTGTCCGTATTCCGCATGCACTGGATTATCGCTTGCCGAAAAAAATGTCATTGATTCTGCCCTCCAAAATTTTTCTTTGATTTTATTGCGCCTGTCTGATTTTTGAGTGAACTGCTTTTAAAATTTTTCGTTAGGGTGTAAAATGGGCGCGTTGAAATTTTCATGGCAAAGGAGAAAAATTTTTATGCCCGTAATGGAATACTTGGAGCGCAATGCCATGCTTTACGGAGACGAGGTTGCGCTTGTGGAATTAAATCCCGCCGTGGCGGACGGACGCCGCATGAGCTGGAAAGAATTTAGTTTGATTGAATCGAATAGTTTTGCGCCGTATCGTCGAGAAATAACCTGGCGCGTTTTCGACGAGAAAGCTAATCGCTGTGCAAATTTGCTGATTGAACGCGGCGTTCATCGAGGAGATAAGGTCGCAATCCTGATGTACAACTGCCTTGAATGGCTCCCGATTTATTTCGGCGTCCTCAAGGCGGGCGCGATTGCCGTGCCTTTTAATTTTCGCTACGACGCGGCGGAGATTTTGTACTGCGCGGAGCTTGCTGAAGTCGACGTTATAATTTTCGGTTCGGAATTTATCGGACGCATTGAGACCAATGCCGAACGACTTTCCAAAGGGCGACTTCTGATTTATGTCGGCGACAACTGTCCGAGTTTCGCGGAAAGTTATCATATCATGGTTGACGATTGCTCAAGTTTAAAGCCAATGGTCGGCGGAATAACCGAAGACGATTTCGGCGCGATTTATTTTTCGTCGGGGACGACGGGTTTTCCCAAGGCTATTCTCCATAAACACCGCAGTTTAATGCAAGCCGCGCAGATGGAACAAAAACACCATTTGACAAGTCGCGAAGATAATTTTTTGTGCATACCGCCGCTTTACCACACGGGCGCGAAATTTCATTGGATGGGGAGTTTAGTCGCGGGCAGTAAAGCCGTCCTGCTGAAAGGCACGAAGCCCGAAATAATTTTGGACGCGGTATCGAAGGAACATTGCACAATCGTCTGGCTGTTGGTACCTTGGGCGCAGGATATTGTTGACGCACTTGACCGCGGCGACATTAAGCTTGAGAATTATAATCTTAAGCAATGGCGGCTCATGCACATTGGCGCACAGCCCGTGCCGCCGAGTTTAATTCGTCGCTGGAAAAAATATTTCCCTAACCACGACTACGACACAAATTACGGCTTGAGCGAATCGACGGGACCGGGTTGCGTTCATTTGGGTTTGGAAAATATAGAAAAAGTCGGAGCAATCGGCGTGCCCGGTTATCGTTGGCAATGTAAAATCGTCGACGAACAAGGCGCGGAAGTTCAAAAGGGCGATGTCGGAGAATTATGCGTCAAAGGTCCGGGCGTCATGACTTGCTACTACAACGACCCGAAGGCAACCGCCGAAGTTCTCAAAAACGGTTGGCTTCTGACGGGTGATATGGCTATGCAGGACGAGGACGGCTTTTATTTCCTTGTCGACAGGAAAAAGGACGTTATCGTCAGCGGCGGCGAAAATATTTATCCCGTGCAGATTGAAGACTTCCTGCACAAATTCGACAAGATTAAGGACGTGGCGGTTATCGGCTTGCCCGACCGCCGGCTCGGAGAAATTTCCGCGGCGATTGTCGAAATAAAATCCGGCGTCGAGTGCACCGAGGAGGAAATAAATAATTTCTGTCTCGACTTGCCGCGCTACAAACGCCCGAAGAAAATTATTTTCGCCGAAGTGCCGCGCAATGCTACAGGCAAAATCGAAAAGCCGACTCTGCGCAAAAGATACGGCGCGGACAAATTGGTTGCCTTGGAAAATCGGAGCTGAAAAATTTTTTATAAATAAACTGTCATTCCATTTGGAAAAAATAAAAAGACCGCTACTATTTTTCTGGAGCGGTCTTTGTCTGTTTTTATTCGGACAAAAATTATTTGAGTTTGGAAAATTGCTCGTCGACGGGTTCAAGCCAGCCGCTTTAAAAGCGGCGGAACAGTTAGCGCGTTGCAACTTCTCGAAAAGTTCAATGTTATCACCGCGCTTAATTGTCCGGACAAAAATTATTTGAGTTTGGAAAATTGCTCGTCGTCGACGGGTTCAAGCCAGCCGCTTCAAAAGCGGCGGAACAGTTAGCGCGTTGCAACTTCTCGAAAAGTTCAATGTTATCACCGCGCTTAATTGTCCGGACAAAAATTATTTGAGTTTGGAAAATTGCTCGTCGTCGACGGGTTCAAGCCACTCGTTGGAAGAATTTTCAGCGGGAATTTCAACCGCCAAATGAGAAAACCAACTGTCAGCCGCCGCGCCGTGCCAATGCTTGACTTCGGGCGCAATGTTGACTACGTCGCCGGGCTTGAGGGCTTGCGGAGCTTTGCCCCATTCCTGATACCAGCCGCGTCCGCCCGTCACCAAAAGAATTTGCCCGCCCTTGTGGTGTATGTGCCAATTATTTCTGCAACCGGGCGAAAATGTCACGTTGGCGATTGCGCCGCCCTCTTTAGTCAGCGGATTCAAATACGCCTGTCCGATAAAATATTTGCTAAACTGTTCGGGGAGCGGCTTGCCCACTTCAAACACACTCGGATTTTTAATTTCCATTGTTATACACTCCTTTTCCTAAACTGTGAAAAATTTTTTCTTGAGACTTAATAAATTCCTGCCTGAAGGAAATGACATGCTCGCCATAAACAAGCCCTTTATTTTCAATCGCCGCAATCAGCGACTTATCATAATCCGTCGTAAGCACAAGGTGTGGCAACTCCTCGCGAGTTGTATCGCGGATTAAATCGCGGAAATTTTCTTCGTCATAAATAAAAATCTTGTCGGCAAGAAAATTTTTCTCCCTCAATAACCCTGCCAAAATTTTCATTGATTCGGGCGAACGTATGACGCGGACGGAGGCGAAAAATTTTTTCGGCAGATATTCAAGAAGGGATTCTCCGCGCTTAATTCTTCTAAGCAACCGTTCAAATGCCAATTTTATAAGCGTAAGGGACATCATATTTGCTTCATAATCTTGATTAGCCATTTGAGAGCGGAGCGGACGCAAATCATAGCCGAGTTGCGAAAAAACTTCAACATAAAAATCCGCGTTAAAATTATGCCAGTTATGACAACCAAAAGGCAAATTCCCGCCCAGTTTTTTTACACAGCGTTCGGGATACCATTCCATTGAAAAAGCTTTGGCGACTTTGACGGGCGCGGTGTGGAAATCAACTTCACTTGCCGCACCGCATAAGGCGAAGAACGTGTCTTCTATAAATTTTTGAGGAAGTTTATCCCAATCCGAAGAACATTTTGTCAAAAGTTTGTGGCAAGCCTTGACTTTGCGAAGAGAAAAGCCGCCGTTGCCGACTCGCGGCGTTTTTTTTATTTTCACAGTGCGATAACTCGAAGCATTCCAAGAAGGATAAGGCCACGGCGCACCGATGTAATCATAACCGAGCGAGCAAAAATCCTCCAGCGCGTCATAGAAAACAAAGGCGTCGAGCTGATAAATCAGTATGTAATCGAAAATCAAAAACGGTTCATAGAAAAACGGCGACAACAAAAGTTGGCTGTAGGTTTCGCGACTTTGGAAATATTGCGGGTGGAATTGAACAAGCATATCGCCGGGCTCAAGGTAAGAAATTTTTTTATCTTGAGGCGCGACAAAGATAATCGGATACCTTCCCAAAACTTTTCTGACCTGCGCGAGCGAAATTTTTTCCAGCTCGTTAATTTCTTCTTTGTAAATCGGGATAACCACAGCGACATTTGCTGACAAAATTTTTCACTCCTTGCCCAAGCTATGGAAAATTTTTTCTTGAAACTTAATAAACTCTTTCCTGAAGGAAATGACATGCTCGCCGTAAACAAGCCCTTTATTTTCAATCGCTTCGATTAAAGACCTGTCATCATTTTCAGCGATTATCAGATGCGGCAGTTTTTCGCGAGTCACGTCGCGGATTAAATCGCGGGAATTTTTTTCGTCATAAATAAAAATCTTGTCGACAAGAAAAATTTCCTCCGTCAACAGGTGCGCCAAAAGTTTCATGGCGGCGGGCGAACGTATGACGCGAATTGAAGCGAATTTTTTTGCAGGCAGATATTGCAGGAGAGTTTTATTTTTGAGGTCGCGAATAAGCCGCTCCATTGCAATCATTTCCAAGGAACGCGGCAAAAACCATTCGTAATCGTTCGTATGCATTTGAGAGCGGAACGGGCGCAAGTCGTAGCCGAGCTGAGCAAAAAGTTCAACGTAAAAATCCGCGCTGAGCTTCGTCCAGCCGTGGCAACCAAAAGGCAAATTCCCGCCAGATTTTTTTAAATAGCGGTCGGGATAATGTTCCATTGCAAAGAGATTTGCGACTTCGACGGGCGCAGAATGAAAATCAAAATTTTTATCCGCTCCGCAGTAAGTAAAAAAGCTATCCTCGGAATCGCTTACAACGCCGTACAACGCGAAAAAGCTGTCTTGTGCAAGGTTATTTTCCCAATTCGGCAGAAAAGAACATTCGGTTAAAAGTTTATGGAACGCTTTGACTTTGCGAAGAGAAAAGCCGCCGTTGCCGACGCGTTTAACGCCCCACGAGACAGGCCACGGCGCACCGATATAATCATAACCGAGCGAGCAAAAATCCTCCAGCGCGTCATAGAAAACAAAGGCGTCGAGCTGATAAATCAACATGTAATCGAAAACCAAAAACGGTTCATAGAAAAACGGCGACATTAAAAGTTGACTGTATGTCATGCCGCTTTGGAAATATTGCGGGTGGAATTGAACGAGCATATCGCCGGGCTCAAGGTAAGAAAATTTTTTACCTTCGGGCGCGACAAAGATAATCGGATACCTTTCCAAAACTTTTCTGACTTGCGCGAGCGAAATTTTTTCGAGGTCGTCAATTTCCTCTTTGTAAATCGGAATAACCACAGCGACATTTGCTGACAAAATTTTTCATCCTTCCATGTTGGTGCGCGTTTTATGGAGCAAACTCATTTTCATATCGTAGTAATCGGGCGTCATATCCAAGTAGTGTCGGTGCGGATTCTCGAAACGTTGCTCCTCCTGCCAAATTTCGTGTTCAAGCTGATATTTAACGTAGTCGCGAATTTCATTGAGCGGCGGCAAATTTTCTGTGCGCCGCCCGTCCTTGACGTAAAGCCGCGAAAGTTTTTTTGCAGTGCAGTTTGCAAAGGCGCGATTTTTCCACGGCTTGACCGGATCGACGTAGCGATAAGGCGTCATCATGTCAACAGGCTCGTCCATAAGCGCAATTAAATCTGCCACGGCGTGCCCGTCCTCGTTGTACACGCGATAAATATTTTTCAAGCCGGGGTTGGTGATTTTCTCGACGTTTTCGCTGACTTTAATTCGCGGAATAAATTTTCCGCCCTCCTCAACCGCAACGATTTTATAAACCGCGCCGAATACAGGTTCAGACTTCGCAGTTATCAAACGTTCGCCGACGCCGAAACTGTCAATCGCCGCGCCTTGACTTATCAGAGAAGTTATCGTGAATTCGTCGAGGCTGTTTGACGCGATAATTTTGCAATCGTTCAAGCCCGCGTCGTCAAGCATTCTGCGAATTTTTTTAGACAGATAAGCCAAGTCGCCCGAATCAATTCTGACGCCTTTAAGACGCTTGCCTTGCGGCTCCAAAACTTCTTTGGCGACGCGAATTGCGTTGGGTATGCCGCTGTGAATTACGTCGTAGGTATCGACAAGGAGCATTGTGGCGTTGGGATAAACTTCCGCGTATTTTTTGAAAGCCTCGAACTCATCGCGGAAATACATAACCCAACTGTGCGCCATTGTGCCGTTGACGGGAATATTAAAAAGTTGTCCTGCCGAGACAGTCGCCGTGCCGTTCACTCCGCCGATAAAAGCCGCTCGCGCTCCGTAAGTTGCGGCGTCCATGTTGTGAGCGCGGCGGGCTCCGAAGTCGGAAACGAAGCGTCCTTCCGCCGCCCGAACAATTCTGCGCGCCTTGGTTGCGATAAGCGATTGATGATTTATCTGCGCCAAAATCGCCGTCTCGACCAGTTGCGCGTCGATTAAATCCGCCACGACCGTCATAAACGGTTCGTTAGGATACATTATCGTACCTTCGGGGAAGGCGTAAATATCCCCGCGGAAATGAAAATCTTTGAGGCTCTCAAGAAAATCTTCGTTGAAAATTTTTTGCCCGCGCAGATAGTCAATATCCGCCGCGCTGAACTGCATATTTTCCACGTATTCGATAACCTGTTCAAGTCCCGCGAAAATCGCGAAGCCGCCGGCGTCGGGGTTTCGCCGATAGAACACGTCGAACGCTACGCGAGTATTTTCGCCGCCCTGCACAAAATAGCCGTTCGCCATCGTCATTTCGTAGAAATCCATCATCATGCTGATATTTCTTTTATCAAATTGCGACATATAAAATTCCTCCGTAAAGCTAATAAAAAAATTAATTTGATTTATTCTGTTGCCGATAAAAATTTCCTTCAAAAAATTTTTCCCAATAAAAGCAAGGCGGGAAATTTTATTTAAAAGCACGACTCCGAAAATTAATTTTGTGTTATAGGTTTTTTTCATTAAGCTATGGTAAACTTTTAACGCTTGCGTAGAAAATTTTTTCACGGAGGGGAAGTAAATGTTTGAAATCGAAGACCCTACATTAGACCAACTGGCGAAAATAAAAGTAATTGGAATAGGCGGCGGCGGCTCCAACGCCGTAAACAGAATGATTGAGTCGGGATTGGAGGGCGTGGAGTTCATTGCGGTTAATACAGATTCGCAAGCCCTGCTTATGAGTAAATCGCCCAAGAGAATGCAAATCGGCGAAAAATTGACAAGGGGATTGGGCGCGGGAGCTCGTCCGGATATTGGCGAACGCGCCGCGCAAGAAAGTCGCAATGATATTCTTGAAGCTCTGCGCGGGTCGGATATGGTTTTCATAACGGCGGGCATGGGCGGCGGAACGGGAACAGGCGCGGCTCCGGTTGTGGCTGAATGCGCTCGCGAAGTCAACGCGCTGACTGTAGCCGTTGTTACTCGCCCGTTTACTTTTGAAGGTCCCAAACGTAAAAAAAATGCCGACGCAGGCATTGAGAAATTAAAAAAGAATGTCGACGCGATTATCACAATCCCCAACGACAGACTTTTGCAAGTTGTCGATAAGAAAACGCCAATGACAAAAGCTTTTACGATAGCCGACGATATTTTGCGCCAGGGCGTCAAGGGCATTTCGGATTTAATCGCGGTGCCGGGCGTCATAAATCTTGATTTCGCGGACGTTCAATCGATAATGAACAACGCAGGCTCCGCGCTTATGGGCGTTGGCGAGGCTTCGGGCGATAATGCCGCGGTTGAGGCAGTTAAAAAAGCTATTGCCTCCCCGCTTTTGGAAACGAGCGTTGACAGTGCCCGCGGAATTCTTTTGAATTTCATGGGCGCGACCGATTCCCTGTCAATGATGGAAGTCAATGAGGCGTCGACTACCGTTCAAGAGGCGGCACACCCCGACGCCGAAATTATTTGGGGCGTCAGCGTCGACGAATCCTTGGGCGATACCATTGTCGTAACGATTATTGCGACGCGCTTCGGCGAGGAAGAAGAAGTTCCCGTCAAAAAAGAAATTCCCGCAACAAAATTTTATCCCCCGCCGACTCAACAAAATCAACAACAATACACACAGCCGACTTCGGAGCCGCAACCTTATAACAGAACGCCTCAGCCAAGACAGGAGGAGCCGCCGCAATCCAGAAATACTTTCGCGAATATAATCCCCGACTTCATGACCAATCGCCGCAACAGAAGATAATTTTTGACGGAGGGTTGATGATGTTTGAAAACAATATAGATAACCGATTTGTAAAAATTAAAGTTGTCGGCGTCAACACTGCGGACGAAGAAAAACTTTCGGGCGGGCTTGCCGCCGTTAATTATATGTTGGGAAAAAATTTGCAGGGTGTGAATTATCTGGCAGTCGACAGGCAGGACGTTAAAAATCTTGAAGGTTGCAACGCGATTCACAAATTTCGACTGCTGAATTCCGACGACGAAAAAATTTTAACAGAAAATCTGCGCGGAGCAGATTTAATTTTTATCGCGGCAGATGAGGTCTGGGAAAATATAAAAGCTGTCGCGCTTGTTGCTCATTGCGCGAAGAAAATCGGCGTGCCCGTGATTTTTATAGCGGGCGGAAATTTCGAGGACGCGGAAGATGAAATTATTTTCGACGCGCTGATAAAATTGCCCGGTAAAAATTTTGAATTTGACTCCTGTAAGGTCGTTCAAAATTTTGTCGAGATAATAACTTTGGAGGGACAGCCGAAACTTGATATTAAAGTTTTTTCGGAGCTCGTGAAGGATTCCGGCGCGTGTATAGGTTACGGCGAGCGCGAAGGGAAAAATGCCGTCGTGAAAGCCGCCAAAGCCGCGCTTGAGCAGGTTGAAAATTCTTCGGAAAATTTCAAAGCCGCCGAAAAAATTTTATTCAACATAACCGCCGCCAAAGGAAATTTATCTCTGGAGGAGGCGCAAAAACTTTCGCGGCTTTTTAAACGCCACGCGCCCAAAGCAGAAATTTTATTCGGCTTTTCAATCGATGATTGGCTTGTCGACAAAGTAAAATTTTTACTCGTCACAGTGCAATAGAAAAATCCCTGCAAAATCGGCAGGGATTTTTTTTGATTAATAGCCGCGCTTTACTTTAAACCGCGTTAAGAATATAATTCGCGGGTAAAAATTTTTAGTTTCAATGAGGTGTTTGGTTTGAAAAATCATAAAAAATACAGCAAAGGCTATTTTCTGCCGCCCGAAATGATTTGGGATTGGGTGCACAAGGAATATCCCGAAAAAGCTCCGGTGTGGTGTAGCGTCGACCTGCGCGACGGAAATCAATCGCTGATTATTCCAATGAGTCTCGACGAAAAAATCGAGTTCTATAAAACGCTCGTCAAAATCGGATTCAAGGAAATTGAAGTCGGCTTTCCCGCCGCCAGCGATACCGAATACGCGCTCCTTCGCAAGCTGATTGAAGATAATTTAATTCCCGACGACGTAACCGTTCAGGTTTTGACGCAAGCGCGGGAACATATCATAAAAAAAACTTTCGACGCACTTAAGGGCGCGAAAAATGCAATCGTCCATGTTTACAATTCGACTTCCGTGGCGCAACGCGAACAGGTTTTCAGAATGTCAAAGGACGAAATAAAAAATATCGCGGTTGACGGCGCGAAACTTCTGCTTGAATTGACGGAAAAAGCCGGCGCGGATTATCGCTTTGAATATTCGCCCGAAAGTTTCACGGGCACCGAGCCGGAATACGCCCTTGAAGTTTGTAACGCCGTCCTTGACGTTTGGGAGCCGGTTATTGACCGCCACCCGATTATAAATATTCCCGTGACTGTCGAAATGAGTTTGCCGCATATTTACGCCGCGCAGGTTGCTTACATAAATAAATATCTCAAGTTCCGCGACAAAGTTGTTTTGAGCCTCCACCCGCACAACGACCGCGGTTGCGGCGTCGCCGATTGCGAGCTGGGACTTTTGGCGGGCGCGGACAGAATAGAAGGTACGCTTTTCGGCAACGGCGAACGGACAGGCAACGTCGATATTGTTACGCTGGCAATGAATATGTTCGCCCTCGGCGTCGACCCCGAACTTGATTTTACGAATATGCCCGCGCTTGTCGAAATGTATGAGCGCGTCACAAGAATGAGAGTTCACGACCGTCAGCCTTATGCGGGCGCGTTGGTGTTTACGGCTTTCAGCGGCAGTCATCAGGACGCCATTGCAAAGGGAATGCATTGGCGCGAGGAAAAAAATCCGGACCGTTGGACTGTTCCTTATCTGCCAATCGACCCGAAGGACGTCGGCCGCGAATACGACAGCGACGTTATCAGAATCAATTCGCAGAGCGGCAAAGGCGGCGTCGGCTTTATCATGGAGCAAAGATACGGCGTCGAAATGCCCAAGAAGATGCGCGAGGACTTCGGCTATTGCGTCAAAGCCGTTTCCGACCACAAGCACAAAGAACTTTTGCCCGACGAAATTTATCAGATTTTCCACGACCAATATGTCAATGTCGACAAGCCATATAAATTGATTGAATTCCATCTCCGCAAGGAGCCGGGCGGCGCGAGAGTCGGCAGCGTTGATTTGGAAGTCAACGGCGACCGCGTGACGTATATGGCTCGCGGCAACGGACGACTTGACGCCATTTCAAACGCCCTGCAAAAAAATCTCGGCATAAAATATTCCAATCTGACTTACAACGAACACGCTCTTGAAATCGGACAATCTGCGCGGGCAATCGCGTATATTTCAATCACGGGCGAGGACGGAAAAGTCACCTGGGGCGCGGGCATGGATACCGATATTATCACCGCGTCGATTCAAGCTTTGCTCAGCGCGATTAATCGCATGGTTACCGCCAAATAAAAATCAACTTTGCAAATGAAAAAGCCTCCTCCGATTTTGGAAGAGGCTTTAATTTTTCAGACGGGCACGCGATTTTCTATTGCCTTGGCGATTGTCAAGCTGTCCGTTCCGGCGAAGTCCGCACCGACCGCCAAACCCCGCGCAAGTTTCGTGACTTTGACGCCCGCAGGATTTAAAAGCCGCGAAATAAAAAGCGAAGTCGCATCGCCCTCAACCGTCGGTTCAAAGGCGATTATCACTTCCTGAACTTTATCTTCGCTGACGCGCTTAATCAATTCGCGCAGATGAATATCGTTCTGCGAAATGCCCGCCATAGGCGAAATTAATCCGCCCGTCACGTGATATTTTCCGTCGAAAGAACCCGCGCGTTCAATCGCGTCGAGGTCTTTGGCGTCTTTGACGACGCAAATAATTTTCCCGTCGCGTTTATCCGAAGCGCAAATGTCGCAGATATTTTTTTCGGCGTCAATGGTGTTGAAGCAAATTTCGCAAGCATGAGTGTCCAGCTTGACCGAGCGAATCGCCGCCGCTAAATTTTCCACGTCGTCGGCTTTCATTTCCGCGATATGATAAGCGAGCCGAGCGGCAGTTTTAATCCCGACGCCCGGCAATTTTGTAAGCGACTCCACAAGAGCCGCCATTGCTTTTGATGACATAAAAATTTTTCCCGTTAAGCTTTAGGTCCGCCCAAAAATTTTCCAAGTAAATCGTTCATGTTGCCCAAATCACCCAGACCGCCGAGCGCATTGCCCGCGAATGCCGACATGTTCGCCGAAATCTTTTTATCAATCTCCGCATTTGCCGCATTGACCGCGCTGACAACCAAATCTTCAATCGCGCTGACATCGCCGTCTTGCACGAGTTCGGGCGCGATTTTTATTTCTTTGACAACTTTTTCTCCGTCAACAGTTGCGCTGACCATGCCGCCGCCGACTTGCGCCGTTGCCGTCTCTTTTTTGAGCCGCGCTTTATTTTCCTCAAAACTCCTCTGCAAAGCTTGCGCCTGCTTCAATATCGCATTTAAATCGAATCCCTGTTGTGCCATCAAAAATCTCTCCTCAATTTGTAATTTTCGTTAAGTCGGACGCGCCAAAAATATTCATTGCGCCGACAAGATAAGAGCGTTCGTGCTCAGGCATATTCTTCAAAATCGGCGGCGGCAAATTTTCATCAACCGTAACGGAAATTTTTATCGGTCGCTTTGCAATTTCCGTCGCTGTCTGTTCAAATTTCTTTTGAAACTTTCTTAGCCTGTCCGCCATAAACGGCGATTTAAAAGCCAAGTTCAAAACGTCGCCCGAAAAACTCATGATTACTGCCTTGTCAAAAGCAGTTTGCAAACCCGCGTCTTCGCCCTTTAATATTTCTGCCGTATCATAAAAAATTTTTCGCCCTGCGTCAAGATTTTCATTGGGCGA
Source organism: uncultured Selenomonadales bacterium (assembly GCA_946536825.1). GTDB lineage: Bacteria > Bacillota > Negativicutes > Selenomonadales > Selenomonadaceae > Quinella. The sequence goes on from CAMNEX010000001.1 coordinate 27,805, forward strand.
AACGTAAATCTGCGCGGGCGGCGGGACGATAAAATTCTGTTCGGGCGCGGCGAGTTTCATAAGCGTCATTTCCAAAATAATATCGGGAATGCCGGAGCCGAACATTTCCCCGACAGATTTTCTCAGCGCGTCGATAAAATTATCAAGCTCAGCAAAATTTTTTTCGCCGCCGTCAAGCATTTCAAATTCGATATCCCTTAGCCGCGTGATTAACGATTCGGCGATTATATTTGCCGACAAGCCCGAACGAAAAGCTTGAGTAATCGCCCGCCCGACCGCCGCCCTGTCCTTTGCCTTGACTGCGGAAATTATTTCGTCAAGATTTTCATCGGAGATTAAGCCGAGCGTTTCGTTGACGTTGTCGAGAGTAATTTCCTTGTCCGCCATTGCGTAACATTGATCCAGATAAGTCAGCGCGTCGCGCATTGAGCCTTCCGCAAGCCGCGCAATTTTTTTAGCCGCCTCCTCTTGCAAGCCAACGCCCAATCTCCTTGCCAACGTCGAAAGATACGGCGCGATTGTCGGCGGCGGTATCAGTCGGAAATTTAAAACCTGACAGCGCGAGCGGATTGTCATGGGAACTTTATTTATTTCCGTCGTCGCCAAAAAAAATGCCACATTCGGCGGCGGCTCCTCGATTAATTTTAAGATTGAATTGACTGCCTCGAAAGACAGCATGTGAACTTCGTCGATTATGAACGTTTTGACGCGGGCGCGTAGCGGCATAAGATAAGCCGTCGATAAAAGGCGCGTCACGTCCTCGACTGAACGATTTGACGCCGCGTCGAATTCCACATTGTCGGGCGAAGAATCATAAGCCAGACATGATTCGCATTTGTTGCAGGGAATCTCTTTTTTGTCGAGCGGACGCCCTGCAAGTTGCGCCTCGTGCACTCTGTCGCAATTCATTGCCTTGGATAAAAGTCGCGCCGTGGAAGTTTTGCCCGTGCCGCGAGTCCCGACCAATAAATAAGCGTGAGAAAGTCTGTTGGCGGAAATTGCACGCGCCAAGGCGTTTGAAATGTGCTCCTGCCCGATTAAATGCGATAAAGTTTTCGGGCGTCCGCGGGTATATAATGCCTCATATGCCATAAATTTTCCTCCGTTAAATTTTCTGTGCAAAATTCTACAAAAGACTTTTCCGCCCGTCAACAATAAAAAAAATCTCAGCTGTCAACGCAAAGACCTGACCTCAACTCCGAAGCTGCGCTACAATAACCTCTCGTTGCTGCGTATGCCCTGGCGAGATTGTCAGTACAGTTTGTGTTCGGCGAAACCAAGTCTCTGCGTTCACAGCTGAAGAAAAAATAATCAAAAGTTTCAGCTGTCAACTACTCCTTAAAGAGCTTGCAGTTAGGATTACTCCCACCGCGTTTGGCTGGTTGACTACAGCCGCGCAGTTTTTACATGCGCCATTAATTGTCTTTCGACAAAGCCGGGTGCCTTTACGCTCTAGCGATTAACCGTTTTCCCGATAGCCAGAAATGGCGGAGAGTGAGGGATTTGAACCCTCGGTGCGCTATCAACGCAACACACGATTTCCAGTCGTGCTCCTTAAGCCGCTCGGACAACTCTCCGCAACGCCGCAAAGTTTATCATTCAAATTATTAACTGTCAAGAAATTTTTCAATATTCGGCGGGTGGAATGAAAATTTTGTTTATCGGGACTTCGTTAATCGGGAGATCTCCGTCCGCCTCGCTCAAGATGCCCCTTGAACGCCCGATTATCAATTCGTTGTGATTCCGCGCCCAGTCCAATATCGCCCGATAAAATTTGTACATTACATCTTTGCTGGAAAATTTTTTTAAATCCTGCGGCTCGCCTGAAGTATCTTTATCCAACGCGCCCCATGTGTCGTCCAAATCGATTTTCTCGACAACTTGCACCGTCATATTTTTTAAATCGAATTTCAACATTTCCGAACGCCCGACAAGTTTGTCGTAGCCTTGCGTCGAAAGTTTTTTCCAACGTCTTTTCTGTATCACGTCATCAATTAAAATGTTGTCGTAAATGTAAATCGCCGGAACCATCAGCGTATTTAAATCCAACGTCCCGTCCGCCTTGATACGATAGCCGATTTGTTGATAATTGAACCAATAATTTGCTCGCGGTGTCGATTGAACCCACTTGTAAATTTCCGTCGGGACTTCCGTTATGACTTCGCCTTCCTCATAATATTCTGCGTGAGTCGGGCTTGCCGTGAAAATTATTGCCACTGACACCATCCCTGCAAAAAATTTTTTTAACTGCATATTTTTCATCCTCTCCGCGCAGATTATATCAGTTATCGGCGAAAATCACAAAATTTTTTTATTTCAGCTTGGCGACGTCAACCCGCCCCGCGCTTTTTATGTATTTCTCAAGCTCGTCGAGTTTGAATCGCGCGCAACTTTTATCGTTGCCCGCCGCGGGATAAATCACGTCGAAACGTTCTAACGAAACGTCTAAATAAATCGGGACGCCCTCATTGACAGCGAACGGACAAACTCCGCCCACCGCGTGACCGATTAAATTTTCCACTTCGTCAACCGGTATCATATGCGGACGACAGGAAAATTGCGCCTTGAATTTTTTATTGTCGATTTTCATATCGCCCGACATCAAAATCAGAATCGGCTTTTTGTCAACGAAAACCGAAATTGTCTTTGCAATGCGTCCGACTTCGCAACCGAGAGCCTGCGCGGCAAGTTCGCTCGTCGCCGTCGATTGTTCAAACTCAATCACTCGTTCCGGCTCGCCAATTTCCGCAAAATATTTTTTTACCTTCTCAATGGACAATTTAATTCCTCCTGTTTAAATTTTTTCAAGCTTATCAAAATCAATTTTGCTAAAAATTTCTTGCGGCGTATCGATTATAATTTCCGCGCCGCTCTCGACGAGTTCATTGCGCGGACGAAAACCCCACGTCACTCCGATTGCCAAAAAGCCCGCGTTGAGTGCCGTTTGAATGTCAACTGCCGTATCGCCGAAATACGCAACGTCCGCCGCCGCCACGCCAAAATTTTTTGCAATTTCAAGGGCGCGAGTCGGGTCGGGCTTTCGCGGACGACCGGATTCGTCGCCGCTCACTGCAGAAAATTTTATCGGCGCGAGAATTTTTTCCGCTATCGCCACCGCCGCGAAGTGTTGCTTATTTGTGCAAATGCCGAGCGGAATTTTTTTTGCCTCAAGCGTCGCCAAAAGTTTCATGACGCCCGCATAAGGACGAACTTTTTTTAAACAATTCCGAGCATAACAATCGTTATAAAAATTCAACGCCTCATCAACAAAATTTTCGTCGGAAATTTTTTCGGCGGGCAAACTCCTAAGCATTAATTTTCTTGCGCCGTTGCCGACGAATTGCCTGACTTCGTCGAGCGTCCTGCGCGGAAAATTGTAATGAATCAGCATTTCGTTGACGCTGTCATATAAATCGGCGAGCGTGTCCGTCAAAGTGCCGTCCATGTCGAAAATCGCCGCCCGATAAATTTTTTTCATGTCAAAGCCTCCATATCGTCGAGCCGTTTTAAATATTTTTCAAGCCGCGCAAGCTCCGCCGCGTCCGTCACGAGCTTTTTGGAATAAAAAAATTTCACCGAAGAAAATTCCTTCGCCCGCGCAGATTTTAATTTCGTCCGCCGGATTAATTCGTTGACTGTGCCCGCGTTGCCGTCCAAAATTTTTACTTGCGAAGGCAAAATCTTTCTCAACGTGTCCTTGAAATAATTAAAATGTGTACAGCCCAAAACCAGCGACGAAAATTTTTCAAAGTCATAATCGGCAAGCTCTCCGCGCAGATAATTTTCTACTTCCGCTGAGTTGAATTCCTGCCGCTCCGCAAATTCGACGAGTCGGGGCAACGCTTTTAATTCTACGAAATTTTTCGCGTCAAGTCGTTCGATTAATTCAAAAATTTTTTCGCCCGTGATCGTTATCGCCGTCGCCGCTACCAAAACTTTCCGTTCGGGATATAAATCCAACGCAACTTTCAACGCCGGCTCCATTCCGATTATTGGCAACGAATATTTTTCGCGCATTTTTTTTACTGCCACCGAGGTTGCCGTATTGCAAGCCACGACTATTGCCGAAACTTTTTGCCCGATTAAAAATTTAAATGCCTCGTCCACAAATTGCAAAATTTCTTCGCGGCTTTTCGTGCCGTATGGAACATTTTCTTCGTCTGCAAAAAAAATAAATTCCTCTCGCGGCAACATTCCCATTGCGTGATGTAAAACCGATAAACCGCCAATCCCCGAATCGAAAAACGCTATCTTCAAAAACTTTTCCTCCTAGACGCTTAAGCCCGCCGCCTTGATTAAAATAAATATCGCAAGCCCGACAACCGAGCCGACGATTGAACCGTTTAATCTTATCCAGATAAAATCTTGCTCCGCCTTGTCGTAAACCAAATTGTTTAATTGCTCCTCGGTCAGCCGCTCCAACGCCGATTTTGCGACCGTCCCGACAAGCGGTTGCGCGTGAAGTGCCGCCCGCGCTGTCAATTCGTCGACAAATTTTTCAAAGGCATTTTTCGCTGCAGAATTTTCCCGCAAAAGCCGCAAAAGATTGTCGTATTCTTCATTGAATATGCCTATCAGCAGAACGCCCAAACTTTTTGTCTGCAATTTTTTTGGCGAACGCGCCCTTTCCAAACTTTCTTCCAAATCGGTTGTCGTTATCTGATTTTCTATGTGAATCAGCGCGAGTTCTATCGCCTCTTCCAACGGCAATTCGTTCGCCGCGTCAATTTGTATTCGCTCGACCAAATCTTTAAATTCGGGCGTGTCGCTCAGCTCCGAAATTTTTTTGCGGCATTCGTTAAAGGTTCGGCGGTGTATTTGCGTATCCAATGACAATTCGTCCAACAATTTCAACAGCTGAACTTGCATTATCCGCGCCGCTTCCTCAAAATTCACCAAATCCAACATTTGCGCGAGCCCCGCCATTAAAATCGAAAAGCCGCCCATGTTTTTTGTTTTTTCTTCCGCGTATTTTTCTAAAACATCTTGAAGTTTGTCGCAAGTTTCGGGCTTTGCCGCCGTCCGACGCATTGCCTTGATTATTCCGATAAAAATTTCTTTGTCCTTGCCGGTTTTTTTGAACTTCGCGCCGAAATCGTTTATAAAATTCTGCGCGGGCAAGTCGCGAATAATCCGCCGCAATTCGTTGGCAATTTCCTTGGAACGCTTTTCCTTATTCTGCGCCGTGACAAATTTTTTTACAACGTTGAAAAGTTCCCCGACAATAATTTTGCGCGTCGAATCCTTTGCAAGATAATCGACAATGCGCGGCATAAGTTTAAAATCGCCGAGCTTTTTAAAAATATTTCTTCGCGAAAAAAATTCCTGCTGAACCATTACTACCGACGCTTTTATAAAATCTTTTCTTCTGCGCGGCAAAATCGCCGTGTGAAAAGGAAAGCCCAGCGGTTTTTTGAAAAGTGCCGTCACCGCGAACCAGTCCGCTATTCCGCCGACGAGTGCCGCCTCCGTGACAAATAAAAAACCTTCCGAGACGACGCTTCCCGGAAACGTAATTTTTATTCCGACTGCCGCCAAAAAAAACAACGCGGCGCAAAGTAAAGTTGTATCCGCCGTGTTCCACCTGTTCAAAAATTTTCACCTCTCTCAACGTGCAAAATTTTCTATGACTTGAGCAACGAGATATAAAAACATGCCGACAATCGCGCCGCAAACCGAACCATTGATACGAATCATTTGCAAATCGTCCGCAACATGCCCCTCAACAAATTCCGTCAATTCGTCGTCACTGAACTTATCCAATCGCTCGCGAATCATCAGCGGTATTTGTCCGCGATATTCTTCCAACAAATTTTCCACAAAATCTTTTATCATCGCGTCAAATTTTTTCTGGAACTCTTGATTCTGTATGAACTCGTCAATCTTCGCGTCAACCAGAAAGTCCGCCGCGTCCTTCCAAATTACCGGCTTGCGCTCAATTTCCACAATCCGCGACACGTTCGGATTAGCCGCCTGTTGCCGACGCAGTTTTTCCAAAATTTTCGGGTCGGTCTCGCCTTTAACATTAACGTCAAGCCACGTCTTTATAAAATTCTCCGAGTCAAATTTCTGCAGGAAAAGATTTTTAAGGTCCTCAAGAAATTTTTTCGTGTTCAGACTGCCCATCGCCGATTTCACGAAGCCGCCAAAAGTTTGAATCATTTCGTCCGCCGCCCGCGCAGTTTCGCTGTCAACCATGCCCGTCATATTTAAAACCTTTTCCGCATCGTTAATCTTTTTGTCGACAGTCTCGTTGAGGATATTTAAAATTTTTTCGTCCGTCAAATCCATACTCGACAAAACCAACGCCCGCCCCGCCGACTCGCCTTCGTAAGCCTCGCGCAATTCGGTTATCTTCTTCAAAATTTCTTCCTGCATGTGTTCGCTTTGCAAAATTTTGTGTCCCGTGTCGAAAAGCGCGATTAAAATTTTTCGGCTGTGCTTATCGCTCGTCACGACTTTTATCACCGCGGCGAAAAGTTTTTCCGCGTCCAGATTTTTAATTTCGTTCTCCAAAATCGGCGCAACGTCCCGCGAAATTTTCTTTGTATCCAGTTCGCTGAAAAGTTCATTTAAAACTTCCCGAACCAAAACTTTTGTCTTGGCGCGTCCGTTATTCTGCTCAAAATAATCAATCAAAAGTTGCGCGGTATTTTCGTCGCGAACGGTTTCCATAATATTTTTCGTGTTCAAAAGGTCGGTGCCGACAAATTCGACAATCGCGTCCATAATTCGTCCGCGATTGCGCCTCAAAATTTCCGTGTGAAAACCAATTCCCAACGGCTTGCGGAAAAGTGCAGTCACGCCGAACCAGTCAGCCATGCCGCCGATTGTCGCCGCCAAAAATCCATGATTCAAAAGTCCGAGCGCAAAATTTCCGCCCGCGCCCGACAAAATAAATCTGAGCGGAGAAATTTCCGGCAAAGTCGAGACCGCCAAAAGTGCACTCGCCGCCAAAGTTGCCGTCGCCTTTGTTTTGTTTTGCAAAAAGTTCACCTCCATTTTTTTTATTTATTTTATCACGAATTTTTCCCCGTGTCTTCAAAAATTTTTCAGGAAAATTTCCGACGACTTGCCTTGCCTAAATTTTTTCGCTAAAATAAGCAAGTTAAAGGAGGCTTTTATATGGATATTGACATCAGCAAAGTTAAATTCAATCAGCACGGCTTGATTCCCGCGATTATTCAGGAGGAAAGCGGGCAAGTGCTCATGCTCGCTTACATGAACGAAGAATCACTGAAGAAAACTGTTGAAACAGGTTACACGCATTTTTACAGCCGCAGTCGCAAAACTCTTTGGAAGAAGGGCGAAACAAGCGGCAACGTTCAGCAAGTCAAAGCCCTTTACTACGACTGCGACGGCGACGCGCTTTTAATTAAAGTTCATCAAACGGGCGTCGCCTGTCACACGGGAACTTATTCCTGTTTCAGCGGGCGCAGACTCGATGAAAATAAAAATTTGCCCGCCGTTATCGATCAGCCGCCCGAAGATTTATCGCTCGTCCTCTACGAACTTTATTCCGTTATCAAAGATCGTCAGCGTCACCCCGTTGAAGGCTCCTACACAAATTATCTTTTCAACATGGGGCACGACAAAATTTTAAAGAAAGTCGGCGAAGAGGCGGTCGAAACAATTATCGCGTCGAAAAATAACAACGTGGAACAAATTTTGTACGAAATGGGCGACCTCTGGTATCATTGCCTGGTTTTGCTGGCGTGGCACGGCATTAAACCCGAAGATCTTTTCGCGGAGTTGGTAAATCGTCGCAAAGGCGGAAATTATCACAAGTTCACGGGCAAAACCGGCGAACGCCCCGCCGATTGACATGAGAAAAATTTTTTTAATCGCGCTGATTATTTTTGGACTCGGCTTTTATCACTCGCAAGCGCAAAACCTCGACGAGATAGACGAAATTGCCGCGGGCTCAAAAATTCTCGTGCTGAATTATCATCAGATAGACAATAAAAATACTTCGCTCTCCGTCACGATAAGCGATTTTGATGCGCAGATGAAATTTCTGGCGGACAGCGGTTGTGTCACAATAACGCCCGACGAACTTTACGCCGGCTTGAACGGAGAAATTGAACTGCCGCCTAAGCCCGTTCTGATAACTTTCGATGACGGCTATATCGACAACTACACGAACGCTTTCCCGATTTTAAAAAAATACAATCTGCGGGCGACGATTTTTATTATCCCCGCGTTCACGAGCGTTTATCCCAACTACATGACGTGGGAACAGCTCAAAGAAATGGAAGCGAACGGCATAACGATTGAATCGCACACGCTGACCCACCCGAAACTTGAGGAATTGCCCGACGACGAAATTCGCAACGAACTTTTAAACTCTAAAAACATGTTGGAAGAACAAATGGGTCACCCGATTGAGTTTTTGGCTTATCCGACGGGCACTTACAATTTACATATCGCGGGCATTGCGCAGGATTTGGGCTATAAAGGCGCGTTCACGATAAAATATGGCGTCGTCGACAAGGGAAGCAATTTCTTTGCATTGGAGCGCGTCCCGATTTTCCACACACAAACCACAATGAAAGATTTTTATGAACGAATTGCCTGGCGACAAAGCTTTGAAGAATTCGGTTGGATAAAAAAATAAAAATCTCCTGATTAGACGAAACTTTATTTGACAGCGTAAAAGTCGTGATATAAAATTCAACGCGAAAATAAGCTTGTACTCTCGGCGGAGAGACGAGACTTGGAGGTTTTCGCTAATGAAAAAAAATAGTGGTGCGTCAATGAGCGATGCGCAAAAGTTCAGCTTGGTCAAACGCGAGGCGATTTACACGGGGCTTGCGTTGGTCGGGCTGATTATTTTTTGGTTAATCGCGGGATTCGGCACGGCGTCGCTTGACGTGAAAATTTTTCATTTGCCGCTGTGGGCATTGCTCGGCAGTATTGGCGTTTGGTTTTTCGCGATAATTATCAGCGCGATTTTGAGCAAAGTTTTGTTCAAGGACGTTGAGTTGGGGGGCGGCGAAGATGAATGAAGGCAATCTCTCCGCGCTCCTGCCGCTGATTTTTTTTATGGCGGTCATGGTCGGGATAAGTATTTTTGTCCGACATAAGCAGGCGGGAAAAAATTTCGTCAGCAATTATTTTATCGGCAATCGCGAATTGGGCGGCTTTGTCTTGGCAATGACGACGGTCGCAACTTACAGCTCAGTTTCAAGTTTTGTCGGCGGTCCCGGCATGGCTTTTCAAGTCGGCTTCGGCTGGATTTATATGGCGGTCGTGCAGGTGACGGCGATTTTTCTTGTGCTTGGGATTTTCGGCAAGCGCGTCGCGTTATTGGCGCGGAAATTAAACGCGGTGACGGTCGTCGATATAATTCGCGCAAGGTTTCAATCTGATTTTTTGGCGGCGGTTGCGGCGTTCGTGATAGTTTTATTTTTCTGCGGAACGATGACGGCGCAATTTGTCGGCGGCGCAAAATTATTTTCGGCAGTGACGGGTTACAGCTACGAAGCGGGCTTAATCTTATTCGGCTTGGTCGTCGTCGTTTATACTTCGATAGGCGGCTTCCGCGCCGTCGCGCTGACTGATACTTGTTGCGCTTTAATAATGATGGTCGGAATAGTTTTGCTTTTGCATTACGTTTTGGAGGCGGGCGGCGGCTATTCGCAAATTATGACGACGCTTGAAATAAACAACCCCGAAATTTTTGAGCCGTTCTCCTTCGGGAATATGCCCTGGACGATTTATTTTACTCAATGGCTCCTGGTCGGCATTTGCACAATCGCCTTGCCGCAATCGGTTGTTCGCGGCATAAGCTACAAAAATACTCAAGGACTTCATCAAGCCATGTTGATTGGCACGGTTGTTGTCGGTTTTATGAATATCGGGATAAATTTCACGGGGATTTTGGCGCATGGAGTTTTGCCCGGAAGCGCGGCGGATTATGGCGGAGTAGATAACATTATTCCGACGGCGATTGTCAAAGCCATGCCGCCCGAATTGGTTGGGCTCGCGATAATCGGACCTTTAGCGGCGTCAATCTCGACAATTTCGGGACTTTTAATCGTGGCGTCGAGCGCGATTATCAAAGACGTTTATTTACACTACGCCGAGAAAAATAATCACGTCGTGACGCCTGCGCGGGTAAAAATTTTATCGATAGCGGCGACGGCGATAATTGGCGCGGCGGTTTTCGTGATAGCTTTGACGCCGCCGAGTTTAATTTGGCTGATAAACATGTTCGCATTCGGAGGATTGGAGACGGCGTTTTTCTGGACGCTACTTTTGGGCTTGTTTTGGAAAAAGGCGAACAGATTGGGCGCGATGCTTTCCATGACGGGCGGCACGATAATTTACTGCGCGACACAAGCGGCGGGCTTTAAAATTTTAAATCTGCACCAAATTACAATCGGGATAAGTTGTTCACTGATTTTATTTTTAATCGGCTCGTATATCGGCAAGCGTTCGGACGACGCAACTTTAGAAATTTTCTTCCCGAAAAATTAGAATCAAAAATAATACAAAAAAAAGTCCGCTTAAGAAAAACAAGCGGGCTTTTTGATTTATAAAAATCTGCGTTGCAAGGAAGTTGCCGCATAACCGATTAGAAATTTATAGCGGTTGACAGCCGACAGAAAATCTCTTCAAAGGGAATTGCCCTGCGCGACCGCCTTGCCGAGTTCGTAAGCGTCATTTAATTCTTTGTGCCCTTTAATGTCGCCGACTTTCATAACGCCGCCTGCCAATACGTGACCGCGTTCCGTCCAGCCTAAATGTTTCATGAGATTTTGATAATATTGCAGGGCGTCGTCGAAGCCGTAACCTTCAGCCGCCATTAACAGGACGGATTCTTTTTTCGGATTGGCGTAATTCGGATCGCACTCGGCAACGGCAAACAATCTGTCAAAAGCCGTGCGAAGTTGTCCGCTAAAATTCCAATAATAAAGCGGCGTAGCCAAAACTACAATGTCAGCGGCTTTGTAAGCGGGATAAATTTTGTCCATGTCGTCTTTCTGAACGCAAGGGCTGTCGGGATTTTTTCCGCCGCCGAAACAACCTTTGCAACCGTGAATATTCATTTTGTCCAGGAAAAAAATTTCAACCTCGCAACCGGCTTCGCGTGCTCCTTTGGCAAATTCTTCGACAAGCGCAGAAGTATTTCCCTTTTTGCGCGGACTGCCATTCAAAACAACAACTTTTCTGCTCATTAAAATCACTCTCCCAATTCTTGTGCTCAGTGATATAATAGCAAAAAAAATTTTTTTAACAATATGAATAAAAATATAAGACGGAGGGGATTTAATGACTCGCTGCATAGGAAATGAAAGCTTCAAAGACACGGGATTATTTTACACGCTGAAATTAATCAAGGGGAAATACAAATTGCGGGTCTTGTATACGTTAATGGAATTCGGCGTTGTGCGTTTCGGCGAAATGAAACGATATATCGGCAATGAAATTTCGTTTTTCATGTTGAATCGGACGTTAAAAGAATTGGAAGCGGACAATTTGGTAAAAAGAAAAGAATATAACCAACTTCCGCAAAAAGTGGAGTACTCGCTGACGGAGCGCGGAAAGTCATTAATTCCCCTGCTTGACGGATTATGCACATGGGGCGACGAGCATAAACCGCAAGAAATTACTTAATAAGCAAAAGGATTTTTATCAAAAGTTGCGAATAAAATTTATAAAAATTATTGGCAGATTAGTAACGGTTATTTTTTGAGAGGAATGTTTTTCTTGGCAAACAGAATTATTCTTAACGAAACCTCGTACTTCGGACCCGGAGCCATCAAAGAGATTGCAGGCGAGATTAAGGGGCGCGGCTGTAAAAAAGTTATGCTCGTTACCGACAAAGACCTTATCAAGTACAAAGTCGCAACGAAGGTAACGGAACTTTTGGAAGCAAGCGGCATTGTTTTTGAGATTTACGACAACATAAAGGCGAATCCGACTATCGAAAACGTTCAAGAGGGCGTTGCCTTCTGCAAGAAATGCGGCGCGGATATTATCGTCGCGGTTGGTGGCGGCTCGGCTATAGACACGAGTAAAGCCATTGCCATTATCATGACAAATCCCGAATTCGCAGATGTCAGAAGTCTTGAAGGCGTTGCCCCGACTAAAAATAAGGCTATGCCGATTATCGCAGTTTCCACAACTTCGGGCACCGCCGCGGAAGTTACGATTAACTATGTCATAACCGACGTTGAGAAAAATCGCAAATTCGTCTGCGTAGATCCTCATGATATCCCGGTCGTCGCGGTTGTCGATTCCGAAATGTCCGCCTCAATGCCGCCAAAACTCTGCGCGGCTACCGGTATGGACGCGCTTGTTCACGCCATTGAAGGTTACATTACCAAGGGGGCGTGGGAATTAACCGATATGGTTCACCTCAAAGCTATCGAAATTATTTCCAAATATCTGCGTTCCTCTGTCAAAGGTGACCCGAAAGGTCGCGAGCAAATGGCTTTGGGGCAGTATATTGCCGGCATGGGCTTTTCTAATGTCGGGCTCGGAATAGATCATTCTATGGCGCACCCGCTTTCGGCGGTTTATGATATTCCGCACGGAACAGCCTGCGCGATTTTGCTTGCGCCCGTTTTGAAGTTCAATGCACCGGCTACAGGCGAACGTTATCGCGAAATTGCCCGCGCTATGGGCGTCAAAAACGTCGACGAAATGGATCAAGAAACTTACAGAAAAGCCGCAATCGACGCGGTTGCAAAACTCAGTTCGGATGTCGGCATTCCGACGAAACTTTCCGATTTGGGCGTTAAGGAAAAAGATATTGATTTCTTGGCTCAATCCGCGCTTGTTGACGCCTGCACTCCCGGAAATCCTCGCGACGTTACAAAGGAAGAAATTGCAGAAATTTATCGGTCCATTTTGTAATTGTTATCCGTTTGATAAAAAAATTAGAGCTGATTTTTGTCAGCTCTTTTTTTATATTCGTCCGCTCAAAAGTTTCGCTCGGCGTTCCTGCCACTTATGCCACGCCCAACCCTTTTGATAGCCGCAAACTTGAGCAATATGCAAACAATCTTCGTAAGAGGTTGCGTATTCAAGCGCATTGTAAGCAACCCAGCCGACTTGATAATTTTTGGCTTTGGCAATTTCCATAAAATCTTCCGGAGATCTCGGCGCGTGAGTTATCCGCTGTTGCCTCGCCGCGTAAATTTCACGCTGAATATAACTGAGAATACCTTCATGTTCTCTAAGGCGTTCTTCTTCGTCCTCTTCCGTAACGAATTTATAACCGCACTCTGGACAAGTTTTCGTGGCAAAAGGAACGACAAGTTCGCAATCGGGACATGTTTTGACGGGAGCCGGATGATGCCTTTTTGGCGGATTGGGGTCAAGCGACCACTCGTGAACGGTGTTAGGCAATCCGAAGCGCAAATAGTTTTGAACGTGATCGATAATGACAGCTACTTTATCCGGATCGTCTTTATCGGGACGTAGCGGGCGCATTGCCTGCTGAATGTAAAGGGTCAAAGAGCGCGTCGGACGCGCGAGGATAACGGCTTGACAGCGCGGCACGTCAAAACCCTCTGAAAACAACTCGGCATTGCAGAGAACTTTAATTTTTCCCTGCCGAAAATCTTCAACAAGATATTCGCGTTCTTTTTTAGGAGTTTCGCCGTCAACATGCGCGGTGGGAATGTTTGCACGGAGGAAAGATTCGCTGACCATTTTTGAGTGATTGACGTTGACGCAATAACAAATGGCGGATTTATTCTTCGCAAGCTTTTTGTAATGGGCAACGATGTCGCCGATAATACATCTGCTACTCATAACCTGCGCAAGCTCCGAATTTACATATTCGCCAAATTTGGTATGGACGTGGCTCAAGTCAATGTCAGTTTCGGGCGCGAAATAATTAAAATCAGTAAGGTTGCCGAGCTTGATAAGTTCGTCGACGCTCGGACCTTCAACCATGGAAGTAAAAACGTCACCGAGATTAATTCCGCCCATGCGTTGAGGAGTAGCAGTGACACCAACCAAAAAAGCATCCTTCCATTTGTTGATAATCTTTTTGTAAGTGTTCGCGAGAATGTGGTGGCATTCGTCACAGATAAGGAAATCGGGAGCGGGAATTTTATCAAGGCGACGAGCGAGCGTCTGAACGCTTGCAATTTGAACAGGCAAGTCTAATTGCATAGGAGTTCCCGCCGCAATTATTCCGTGCTCAACGCCAAGTCTGTCAAATGTTTCAGAAGTCTGACTAATGAGTTCGTGTCTGTGAACGAAGAAGATTGAACGCTTGCCGCGCCGCGCAGATTCACGAATCATCCAGCCTGTCATGATAGTTTTACCTGCGCCGCATGGCGCAACTCCGACTATGCGCTTGTGATTTTTGCGAAATTCGGCGCGAACGTCGTTAATGAATTGTTTCTGATATGGGCGAAGAGAAATTTTATCCACGATAAACACCTCATTTCAGTCAAATTCAGCGATTTTTTTATTTTAGTCTTTGAATTGCTTTTTAGTCAAATAATTTTTGATTGCAAAAAAAAAATTGCATGAATTTTTATCCATACAAACTTTTTATCGGGACAAATTTTTTCAGAGCAAAGCAAAATGTGTATCGCCGACTTGTTTCATAGTTGCGCTTGCGTAATTTACATTGCTTGAATCATAAAGTAGCGGACGGCGATTTTTTTCGACTCGCGGATTGGGATACGGCACGGCGGACAGCAAACTTTTCGTGTAAGGGTGAACGGGATTTGAAAAAATTTCCTGCGTCGAGCCGGTCTCTACAAGATAGCCCAAATGCAGAACGCCGATTCTGTCCGAAATGTATTTTACCATGCTCAAATCGTGCGCAATGAACAGATAGGCGCATTGCGTCTGCGCTTGAATATCTTTCATTAGGTTGACGACTTGCGCTTGAATTGAAACGTCCAAAGCCGAAATGCATTCGTCGGCAATTATCAATCGCGGTTTCATGACAAGGGCGCGAGCAATTCCGACGCGTTGCCTTTGTCCGCCCGAAAATTGATGAGGATAACGCTCGGCGTGAGCGGGAGATAATCCGACCTTTTCCAAAATCTCGCCGATAATATTGTTGCGCTCTTTCTTACTTGAGTAAAGCCCGTGAATATCAAGCCCCTCGCCGATAATGTCGCCGATTTTTTTTCGCGGATTCAAACTCGACATGGGATCTTGGAAAATCATTTGCATATTTTTCCGCAACATGCGACGAGTCTTTCTATCGAGTTCGCCGGAAATTTTTCTATGGTTGAAAATAATTTCGCCCGCCGTCGGGTCGTAAAGCCGAATAATACTGCGCCCGATTGTCGTTTTGCCCGACCCCGATTCCCCGACAAGTCCGTAAGTTTCACCGGGATAAATTTCAAACGACACGCCGTTGACAGCTTTGACCGTGAAATTTCTGGAAACTTTAAAATGTTGGTAAAGATTTTCAACCTTCAGCAAAGGTTCGCTCATAAAATATCAGCCGCCTTTCTTGCCCGCGCCAATCTCAAGCGCAATTCTTTTGGCAACTCGATTTTCGGGGCGTCGGGGTGTAAAAGCCACGTCGCTGCAAAATGCGTTTCCGAAATTTTAAACATCGGCGGTTCCTCGCGTTCGTCGATTTTCATTGCAAATTTATTTCGGGCGGCAAAGGCGTCGCCTTTCGGCTCGTGTAAAAGATTTGGCGGACTGCCGGGGATTGAATAAAGTCTGGCATCTTGAGTTTCTAAATCCGGCATTGCCGAGAGCAAACCCCACGTGTAAGGGTGGCGCGGGTCATAAAAAATTTCGTCGACCGTGCCCTTCTCAATAATTTTTCCCGCGTACATGACATTGACAAAATCGGCGACTTTCGCCACGACGCCTAAATCATGCGTGATATAAATTACCGACAAGCCCATTTTCGTTTGAATATCTTGGATTAAATCCAAAATCCGCGCCTGAATTGTCACGTCAAGAGCGGTGGTCGGCTCGTCGCAAATTAAAATTTTCGGCTCGCAAGAAAGGGCTATCGCAATTACGACGCGCTGACGCATGCCGCCCGAAAGTTGGTGCGGATAATTCTTCATGCGCTTTTCCGGATCTGTTATTCCGACGAGTTTCAAAAGCTCGACGGCTTTTTCTTTTGCCTCCGCCGCCGAAATTTTTTTGTGGAGAAACATGCATTCGGTAATTTGCGAACCGATTTGCATTGTCGGATCCAAACTCGTCATCGGGTCTTGAAAAACCATTGCGATTTGTTGCCCGTTGATTTTTCGCCGCAATTCTTTTTTGCTAAGTTTTAGCAGGTCGATAAAATTTTCTTCGCCCGTCCGATAAAAAATTTCTCCGTTATTGACTGTGGCATTGTCGTCCAAAAGCCCTGCGACGGCTTTCATTGTGACGGATTTGCCTGAACCCGACTCCCCGACCAGCGCGAGTGTTTTACCTGTCGGCAATTCAAAATCGACGCCGCGTATTGCGTGAACTTTCCCCGCATTCGTCCGAAATGTTATATCCAAATTTTTTACTGATAAAATTATATTTTTTCCCATTGCATAACCTCAAGTCTCCGATTTATTTCTAAAAAATTATAGAAAACGCTGTAAAGAAAGTCAACGAAAAAAATTCATATTTTCTCCATTTAACTTGACAGTTACTTTTTTAAGCTGTTATCATAATAAAAATTTCATGAAAAGGAAGTGATTCATTTGGAAAGATTTGGCATTACAGAAATTAACGACGAAATTTTTTCAAGAATCGCGGGAAAATCTTACAAGGTAAATTGCCCGCTGCCGCTCGGCGAATTGCGATATCTCAAGCTCCTGCACAAAAATTTGAGTGGAGAAATTTTAAGCGGCGAAATGATTTGCAACGTCAAAATTGCTGAGGTTGTTCTTGACATTTTCCAGAAACTTTTCGCGGCAAATTACCCGATTGAAAAAGTTCGCCTTATCGACGAATACGACGCCGACGACGAACTTTCCATGCGCGATAATAATTCTTCGTGTTTTAATTTCCGGTTCGTCTCCCACACCAACAGAATTTCTCTGCACGGCTACGGGCTCGCGGTCGATATCAATCCGCTTTACAATCCCTACATCAAAACTGTTGACGGCAAAAAAATTATCGCGCCCGATAATTCGGTCGACTTTGAAGACCGCGAAAAAATTTTCCCCTACAAAATCACGGAGGACGATCTATGTTGCCGCCTGTTTCGCGAGAAAAATTTTTTATGGGGCGGTAATTGTTGGGACGACGAAAAAGATTATCAACATTTCTTTATCAATGCTTGGGAGGGTTTGGAACGTGTTTAAAAAATTTTTTATGCTAATTTGCGCGGCTCTGCTGATAGCGGGTTGCGGCGGCGGCGAAGAGTCCGCCAATAACAAATTGAGCGTCATGCTCGCTTCAAATGTCGTGTCGCTCGACAGCGGGCAATGCACTGATGTCGCGTCGTTTGAAGTTATCGCCGACTGCATTGACGGCTTAACGCAACTCGACGCCGACGGGAAAGCGATTCCCGCCATTGCCGAGAGTTTCGACGTTTCTCAGGACGGCAAAACTTATACCTTCCACCTGCGCGACGCCAAATGGTCTAATGGAGACGACGTTACCGCCGACGATTTTGTATTTGCTTGGCGGCGTCATTGTCAAAAGGCGGAAGAATACGCCTATATTATGGACTCGACGGTTGCTTGTGTTAAAAATGCCGACGCCGTTATCAAAGGCGGCGACCCGACAACTTTGGGCGTAAGCGCACCCGACCCCAAAACTTTTGTTGTTGAACTCGACGCGCCCGTTTCCTTTTTCCCCGCGCTTATGAGTTTCCCGACTTTTTATCCGATTAACGAAAAATTTTATAACAGCCTCGACAGCGGCACTTACGGAACAACGCCCGATACATTTTTGTCGAACGGCGCGTTTGTCCTCAGCGATTATTTGCCCGGCACCGCCAATATCCAGCTTAAGAAAAATGACAGCTATTGGAACGCCGATAAAATTTCTCTCGACGCCTGGCAATATCAAGTCGTCTCCTCCTCCGACAACGCTTTGATCGCTTTTAAAAACGGCACTTTAAATCTTGTCACGATAAGCGGCAGTCAAGTCGAACACGTCCAAGCCGACGCTGAACTTTCCAAAAATCTCAAGAGCATTCCTTCGGGCGCGTTGAGTTATCTCACATTCAATCAAGATCCTAAAAATCATCACGCGGGCGCACTTGCAAATGTCAATCTCCGCCTCGCAATTTCAAACGCCATTGACCGCGAATCTCTTACAGAAAATTACGTTATGAACGGCTCGACGCCCACTTACACCGCCATTCCGATTCACTTCGCGCCCAATGCCAAGACCGGAAAATTTTTCGCCGAAGATCAAAATCAATTTGCCGATTATGTCGGCTTCGACGTTGATAAAGCTCGCGGCTTTTTTGAAAAGGCAAAATCCGAACTCGGCAAAGACAGTTTTGAACTTGAAGTGATTTACTCCAATGACGGCGGCGGCAGTACAAAAGTTATTCAAGCGATTAAGTCGCAAGTCGAAGAAAATTTGCCCGGCGTAATTTTAAAACTTCAGCCCATGCCCAAAGCCGAATATCTCGACAAAGTCACCACCAACAGTTTCGACCTCGCGCTGACGGATTGGGTGCCCGATTACGATGACCCGATGACTTTCTTGACGCTTTGGACAACCGAAGGTTGCGAAATTTGCGAACACTGGAGCAACGCCGATTACGACAAAATTATTGCCGATTGCACAAGCGGTTCACTCGCCGCCGATTACGACGCCCGTTGGAACGCAATGTACGACGCCGAAAAAATTCTTCTCGAAAATGCTGTTATCGCGCCCCTTTTCACGAATGCCAATGCAATTCTGATTGCCCCGAATATCAGCGGCGTTGATTTTCATGTCGCGGGCGTCAATCGCGTTTTCAAATCAGCGACGATAAAATAAGATGAGCAAATACATAACAAAAAGAATTTTAATGTCCGTGCTGACGCTGTTTTTGATAATTTTCGTGCTGTTCGTTTTGATCAGGATTGTGCCCGGCAACCCGTTCCCCGTCGAACGCATGAGCGCGGAAATGATTTTGCAAAAACGCGCAGAACTCGGACTCGACAAACCGATTTTAATTCAGTTCGTCGATTATATGTCAATGTTGTTGCAGGGGAGTTTCGGCAACGGGACTTCCCTCTACAACGGCGCACCGATTAAGCCGATAATGATGATCTGCCTTGAAAATTCCTTTAAAATCGGCGTGTTGTCGATTCTGTTCGGAACGGCGGCGGGGCTTTTCCTCGGCATAATCGCCGCACTTAACCGCGGAAAATTTTTGGACGGCTTGTGCACTGTCGTTTCAATTTTGGGCGTTTGCATTCCGTCCTATGTTTTTATGATTTTCCTGCAGTATTTTTTCTCGTACAAAATTTCGTTCTTCCCGTATTTCTTCGACGCGTCAAGATTTTTATTCTCCTCGATAATGCCAGCACTGTCGCTTAGTTTGTTCGCGATTGCCACGGTTGCGCGATTTACCCGCAACGAAATGATTGAGGTTATGAACAGCGATTACGTCAAACTCGCCGAGGCGAAAGGGCTTTACGGCTTTGAACTCATGCGCAAACACGTTCTTAGAAACGCGCTGATTCCCGTCGTGACGGTTATCGCGCCGCTTGTCGTGGGTTTATTGACAGGCGCAATGGTCACAGAAAAAATTTACGGCATAAACGGCGTAGGCAAACTCATGGTTGACGCGATTGCCGGCGAGGGCGTCGATTACAATTATGTTTTGGCGTTGAGCATAGTTTTTTCGGCGTTGTATATCGGGATAATGTTGCTGTTGGATATTCTTTACGGAATAATCGACCCGCGCATAAGGTTGACGGCAAAGGAGGCGGCTTGAATTTTGGAAAAAAATTACACGCCCACGGCGGACGACTTTGAATTTATTTCCGACAGAGATTTGAGCGTCGATTTAAATTTTGCCTCGCAGGGTTATTGGAAAGGCGTTGCTATTCATTTTTTCCGCAGTAAACTTGCTGTGGCGGGCGTGATTATCGTTAGCTTGATTATTTTGTTCGCGATCCTCGCGCCGATTTTCAGCTCCTACAGCTATCAGGAAATTGTTTCCGTGAACAGCGCGGCGGGCAAGGAAATTGTTGCCAAAAGTTTGCCGCCGCAATTCGGAGACGGCTCCGCCCAAAATCTTTTCTCCGATAAAACTTTCCTGTTCGGTACCGACGACATGGGGCGCGATCTCTGGACAAGAACTTGGCAAGGAGCGCGAGTTTCTTTGATTATCGCGTTCGTCGCGATTCTGATTGATATGATTATCGGCACGAGTTACGGATTGATTTCCGGCTACTTCGGCGGGCACGTTGATAATATTCTGCAACGTTTCATTGAAATTGCGGGCAGTATCCCGACGCTGGTTATCATTTCGATTTTGGCAATTTTCATGGAAAAGGGTATCGGGCTGGTTATCGTGTCGCTACTTTTAACCGAATGGATCGGCATGAGCAAAATTGCGCGGGCGGAGTGCTTAAAGCTAAAGGAGCGCGAATACGTCCTTGCCAGTCGGACGCTCGGCGCGGGCAGTTTCCACATCATTTTTAAGCAGATTTTGCCCAACACAATCGGACCGATAATTACTCAAGTCATGTTTTCGATACCGGTTGCGATTTTCACCGAAGCTTTTTTAAGTTTCGTCGGCGTCGGCATTGTCCTGCCGCAATGTTCGCTCGGCTCGCTGATTGAGGCGGGTTTCAACAACATAACTGTTTTGCCCTATCAAATTCTGCCGCCAATTTCTGTTCTGGCACTTTTAATGCTCGGATTTAATTTAATCGGCGACGGTTTTCGCGAGGCTCTCGCACCCAAAATCGAAAACATGTGAGCCGCCCGAAAAAGTAATTCTATTCGGTACAAAAAGTTATCTACGAGGTAACCACATAAAAAATTTTTTGTGTTATAATCTTTCAGCTGAAAAAATTTTTTGGCTGAAAGATTTTTTTGACGGGAGGATTTTTGTGAACAGCTTTGATAAATTTGATGATATAGAACATTTGGTTGAAGGGGTTCTCGTCGGGTTGCGGGCGCGAAAGGAAATTGAGCCGCTCCGAAAAAGAATTTCCGAGCTTGAAAAAGCGATAGAGGCTTTCCGAGAAGAGTGCATTAAACTGCGCGAGGAAAGAGATTTTGAAGCGGATTTGTATAAGGCTCTCAAAAATGATTACGACGAAATTAATCAGCAACTCGACGACGAACAAAAAATTTCTTCGGAGCTTAAACGTTCGGTAAAAGCTTTGAGCGAGGAGCGCGACAAGTTGCGCGACGAAAAGGATTTTGAGACAAAGCTTTATAAAATTCTCAGAAAAGATTATGACGAAGCCAATCAGCAACTCGACGAAGAGCAAAGAATTTCTTCGGAGCTTAGGCGTTCGGTAAAAACTTTAAGCGGCGAGCGCGATAATCTGCGCGATGAAAAAATTTCTCTGGAAAAGCAGGTCAAAACTCTGACGAATCGCCTTGACGACGCGAATAAAAAAATTTCCGAATCGGAAGCGAAACGCCGCGACGCCGAAGGCACCGCAAATTTCTATCGCGACACTTACGGCGAACTCGACGCGGCTTATAAAATTTACTCGACGCTGAACGGCGAGACGCGCTTTGATTTGGCGGGGATTTTCGGGGCGGGCGATACCGCAAAAGGTTTTTTGAGCGGCGCGGTTCAGGAGTCGCATTTGAATTCTTTCTGGGATTATGTCAGCCGCCACCCCGACGAAGAAAATTTGCAACGCCTGTTCGATTTTTGCTTTGCGGCGTTAAATCTCGGATTTCGCGAGGCTCCCTACACGCGGCTAAACGTCGCCTGCGGAAATGATTTTGATGATGAATTCATGCGGCGCACTTCGCAAAGTCCGCAAATGGGCAACGTCGTCCGCGTCGTGTTTCAAGGCTATCGTTATTCTTCCGGCAACGTCGTCAAGAAAAGCGTTGTCGAATTGGGTTGAGAAAGGAAAATTTTATGGATACAAAAAAAATCGCCGTCTTTCCCGTCGACGAAAAAACTTTTGCCGATTACAGCGACGCCAAACTCAAGCGCGTTATCAGCTTGGCGAGTGATAATTTCTCGGAAAAATTTTCGGAACTCTGCGCGGAATTCAAGACGCGCTTTGCCGCCAACGAATGGATTCAAATGGGCAACAAGGACGTTTATTATATCAACGATATTGTCGGGCTCATGCCCAATTTATATAATTTTGATTCTGCTGGTCACTCTGAATATTATGGTTACAGTGAATCAACTGACAGATATAAATTCGGGGGATTCCAAGGCGATTTAATGACTGGAAACGAAGCTCGTAAGTGTTTCAATGACAGAATAAATTATTTCAGAAACAGTAACGGTTATATTGCTCATAAAAATGGAAATTGGTACGAAGGATTAACTTATAAAGATGGTTCGGAGTATTGGTGGATGTACACTAACAATTCTTATAAATATTCCATTGGTCTCCATAATACCAGAATGAATTACTATCATTACAATGTTTCTATGTTAAGCGTTCCGATTTATCGCTTTAACGGCAAGGACAGTTCGCCTGCGACAGCACTCGCCGCAATTTTTTATTGGTTTGAATACAACTTAACGCCCAAAACTGTCAAGTCAGCCAATACAAAAAAACTTTTTAACGAGCTGAAGATTTTCTACGCCACGCAAAAAGAATTCTTGAAAACTCAATGCGAGCAAATTGCCCTTGACGAGAAAAAACTTTTCGAGGCAGTCAAGGCGGGCAAAACCTTCGATTTTCTGAAACTCGACTTCCTCAAGGAAAAAACTATCGACGGGCGCGAATACGAAACTAATCTGCGCGACGAACTTTTATCCTGCGACAATCGGCGAGTGGCTCTTGACCGCTACGACGAAAAAATTTTGACCGATCCAAATCGCGGACACTGGGATTTATGGGACTTGCCCGAAGAAGACGAGCACGGCATTAAACTCAATGAAACGATTTACGCCCGCAACCCCGCCGCCGATGTCAACACCGCCGGTATCGTCGGAATTGATTTCGGGACAAAATCAACCGTCGTAGTCTATGAAAACGAACGCGGCGAAATTATTCCGTTGCAGGTCGGCAAGGGCGATTACTCAAAAGGCATCAAGGCTGAAAATTACGAGAACCCGACAATTATTGAATTCCGCCACATTGAAAATTTCCTTGAGGCATATTCCGCCCGCGCAGGTCGTCCAAAAACTTCGTGGAACGACGTAACTGTTTCGCACACCGCCCGAACAAATTTGCAGAACACCAACGACAGCAGTTTGTTCGCGTCCTTCTTCGAGAATATCAAGCAGTGGTGCGGCAATATCCAATACACGACAAAAATCCGCGACCACGACGGCACGGAAAAAGATTTGCCGCCCTTCCTCGACATTTCCAAGGACGAATTCAATCCCCTGGAATATTACGCCTATTATCTCGGCTCCTATATCAATCACATGCTCCGCCCCAATCATATTTTCATGAAATACATTTTGAGTTTCCCCGTCATGTACGAACGCAATATCCGCGAGCGCATGTTGAAGGCTTTCCGCGCAGGCATTTTAAAATCTCTGCCGACCGCGCTTTTGGACAACGAAGACGCAATGAAAGATTTCCAAGTCGTCGAGGGCACGAGCGAGCCCGCCGCTTATGCTGTCACTGCGCTTGACGGTTACGGCTTTTTGAATGGCGAGGAAAATGACGGCGTTTATTATTCGGTCTTCGACTTCGGCGGCGGCACGACAGATTTTGATTTCGGCGTCTTGAAACTCGCTGAAGATGACGACGCAGATTTTTATGATTATGTCCTGACGCATTTTGGGGCACACGGCGACAGGACGCTGGGCGGCGAAAATCTTTTGCGGCTTATGGCGTTTGAAATTTTCAAGGCGAACAGCGACAAACTTTTGAAGCCGCGAGAAAATTCCAAAGTGAAAATCCCGTTCACATGGGCGGCAGAAAAAACCGAGTTCGCCGGCTCTGAAGGCTTAATTCGTTCGTCGCAGGAAGCCAACCTCAATATGCATAATCTTATGGAGGCGTTGCGCCCAATTTGGGAGGCTCCAAACTCCGACGACGCTAAAAAAATTCTGGAATCGGGCACCGTAACTTTAACGGTCTTCGACGACGCCGGAAAAGAACTCACCGGCTTTACTCTGTCAATCGGCTCGCAAAAAACCCCCGACGAAGTTAATCCCCTGCCGACAGTGCGGGCTAAGCCGACAACAACCGCCTTTGAAGTTCCTGCAACAGAATTCAACAAAATTTATAGTCAAGCGTGGGAAGAAGGGGATTTCAATGCAATAAAACAATTAGGCGAATGGGCAATCCGCGGACACAATGAATCGCTTGTAAATCTTGAAAAGCTTAGC
This sequence comes from uncultured Selenomonadales bacterium, assembly GCA_946536825.1. GTDB lineage: Bacteria > Bacillota > Negativicutes > Selenomonadales > Selenomonadaceae > Quinella. Next base: position 52,157 of record CAMNEX010000001.1, read on the forward strand.
ACTGCCGATTATGTTAACGCAACTGAAATTTTATGGAAGCTTAAAGCAGATAAAAAAATTCCCGACGCGGAGCCGGAAGTCAAAGTTGAGCCGAAGAAAATTGCGCCGCTCGTCGACCTGAACAAAATTTTGCGCGAGAGAATTTGCCGCGGCATTGACAACTTTTTTATTTCCCTGCGTGACGCCTTCGACAAGATCAGCGGCGGCGAAGATAACGGCGTTGCGGCATTGAGCGACGTGACGGAGATTGGGATTTTCCTTGCGGGCAATTCGACGAAATCCGCGCTCGTCAAGAAACTTTTCGAGGAATACATTGACACGGAAAAGGGCAAGGCACGCAAGCTTTTGGGTTTCGGCAATCCGCAGAAAATGCCGCGTTTTGTTTTGTATTCGCCGCTGGGCACCGACGAGGCATATAAAATTCAGGAGTCAAAAGACTTGCCTGTCGACAAAAATAATTTCGCCGCTCCGACGGGCAAAACAGGCGTGGCGTTCGGGCTGTTGCGTTGCAGAGACGGCTCGGCAATTCGCGTCGTCGACATCAGCCCCGAAGGCAAGGACAAAAAGCAAGTTCCTTTCCAATTTTACGTCGGGCGGGCTCGCATGGGAAAATTTAAAATTGTGCTTGATAAGTCGACAAAGCTCGGCAAATGGTGTAAATTCATAGGCTCGAAGCTCGGAGTTTTCGACCTGCTTTACACCGACCAAAGCATTGCGGCGACGAATAACGCGCCCGCGTCTATTGCAAAGCGTTTGACAATTCACGTTGACGCCGACGCCGAAGCGAACGTTTACATAAAGGCGGTTGAATCGAACAAAATTTGTTATGCCGTTTCAAAGGGCGAGCCGACTGTTGAAATTGAAGGAAAGCTGATAACGTTGGATTAAAAAATATTTTCTGCGCGGCTTTTCATGTTGACGGCGGCGCAATAAATTGATAATTTTTATGGAGGAAAATTGAATGGCAGATTTTTTGACGGAGCGAACGAAATTTTACTGCGTGGCGGCTCCGGCGGTGAATTTCTCAATTTCAATGTCGGGTAAAGTCACGCACCGAGGCGCAAAAGTTTTGACGACGGCGGCGAAGTTGTCAGGCAAAGGACTTTGTCCGAAATTAACGGCGTTTATGCAATCTCCGCAACAGTGCCAATTCAAACAAACGCCGTGGCTGAATTTCGATTTAAAATGCAAAGCCGAATCAAAAAATTTGTTGATGGCGGATTCCTTTTGTAGCTGTCCTGTACCTATATGCGCCGGCACGGTCGTGAAAGTCCGCTTGGCAAGGGCGCAAGGATTTAAACAAGCATAAGGAGGAAAATTTATGGCGAACACATGGGATAAAATTCCGCAAACACATCGGGCGATTTTGTTCGAGGAGTTCACTCACCCCGCTGACACTTCGGCGAAAAATTTATACAGTATTTTAGACCTATACGACGACTTCGATCCAGGCAATAATGAACTGCACAAAGACATTGAGAAAAAGCTTGAGGTTCGGAGTTTCAACGAATTTTTGGAAAAGTTTCAGCCGAAAGTTTTTGAGTGCGTCACGGGCACGGAAAACGACGTTCCGTTTTTTCAGTACACCGACGACCCAATGGAGGCAAAGAAAAATAACGGGCGCGAAATAAAAATAACCTGTCACGCCTATTACGAAATGCTCGTGAACATGTACACCCAAAAAGGCGACAGCGGCATTGCAAACATTGAATTCGATGATGAAAAAATTCGCGAGATACTCACGCCCAAGCGCGAGATTGAAGCCCTTTACGATACGCGCCAAAAAATTCCCCTGCTCATGGAAAAATATGATGAACGACTTGCCAAAAATGAAAATGCCGCGCCCATTGCCAAACGTCTGAAGGCAATTCGCAGAAACGCCCTTGACCAGCTGAAAAATCCCAGGACGTTAATGGCAATCAGCCTTGACGATACCGAGAGGAAAATTAAGGCGGCAGATGAAAAACTTCTGCAGTTGAAGGCGGCAGAATCAAATAGCGACGACAAGCCAAAAAAATTACTCAGCGGACGCGGCGGTTTCGATCAAGACGGACATTGGATTTTAATTCCCGCCAAGGCAAGTACGCCCGACTCCGACGAAAGTAGCGACGCAAAAAGCGACCCCGACGGCGACAACGCAAACAAATTTGCCAAAATAATTCAAGGCGATTTAAATAAACACGCGGCGGACGAAAGTAATTTCACGAAAGCTTTGGTTGTCTCGGCTTACACCGGCAGAGAACTTACCAATCCGTTTGAGAATAAGGACAGCACCGCGCTCGCCGTATATCGCGCCGAACTCGTCGAGAATAAAAAAATTATTCAAAACAGTTTCAAGCAGGCGCAGGAAGCTTTTATAAAAGTTCTGTCCGACAGCGTCCGGAAAATGTTGTGCGTGAAAATTTTCTTCGATCATGCCACGGTTGGCAAGGGCGGCGATGACGCAAAACTCCCGAAGGTCGGCTTAATCGTCGCGAATTGCAAGGCGGATAAACTCATTGACAATAAAATCAAAGGCAAATTTGAAGCTACAATGCAACATTTGGGCTTGGGCGTCAGCGACAAAAATAAACTCTGGTTCGCGATTTTGCCGCATGTCTTTCACGAAGATTTTTCGGACGGCGGCGGCGCAAGTCAAAATGCCGATCTTGATGACGATTTATATGACGACGACGACAATCAAGATATAACTTCTGCGAACGGCACGGATTTTTCTGCGGCGAAGTCGATTTTAAGAATCATGGAAGATTGCAAGATTATGACGGTTTTTAACTTCGCGTCCACCAGTCCTTCAATGACTTTTTCGGGCATTAACTCGGAAGTCATAAAAAAGCTTGAGGACGAACTTGAGCCGCTCAATTACGAACACGCGGTTTACGCCCTGCCGAATTTTACGATTATGAAAGAAGGGACCGTTTCTCTCGGCAAAAAAAATGAAACCGACGCGCCGAAAATTTCCGTCCCCGCAATGTACATTGACGCGGCGTATGTGGCGGCGGGTTTGCTTATCGCCGCTCAGCAACCGGAATTTTGGATAAACAACGGCTTTAAGGACGCCTTCATAAAAGAAAATTCCTGCGTTCGCATTGACCTTGAGGAAGACAAAATTACCGCCAAATTGCTGACGAAATTTAATCGCGAACGCTCAATCGCCTGGAGCGCGGACGTTATCAATGCTTTCACGGCGAATCGTTTCGGCTTTGCCTTCGACGGCGATCAAAGATACGACGAACGAGCGGACAGATTTATTAACCGCACTTACATTCTTAACGCCAGAACGCTCAAGCGCAAGGACGGCGAATATCAAGCGATTTTCCGCACGCTCATGAAAGATTTTATCAAAGCTTATTTGAAAACTTACGGCTCAAAACTCAAAGCTCCGCAACGCGACGATTTCCTTAACAAAGTCGTTGCCGAGTGGAAGCAGCAATCCAAAAAATATAAATCTAAGGGCGATATAATCAATCTCATGCTCCGAGACGGCGAAGATATTTCCAAGGAAGAAAATACCAGCAATTTGAAAGTTGAACTTTCGGGCGGCGAGGAAATGCTTGACGTTGAAATTGTCGATTAAGGAAGGGGTTTCCAAATGATTTATTACGAATTGAAAATTGAGTCCTCAAGCGAGACTATCGAGATTAACGAAGACAACGCGATTGATTATGCAGATGTTGTGCTTGACACGCTCGACAACAGCACGCAGAAAAAATCCAGTTCACTTTTGGCGCGAATGACCATTCAAGGCAACATAACTTCTTCGATTAATGACAGCCTGATTAAAATTTCGGAATGGGCTCGCGACCTCAAAAAAGAGACGACTTATCGCAAGGTAACTTTGGTGATAAAGGAGGACAAAGCGGGCGTTATCCTGCGGACGTATGAAATTCCCGATATGTTTGTCTGCGACTACAGCGAAATTTACCATACGCCCAAAGAAGGCACCGATCCGGAGCCGTTTCAATTCGTGCTCTCTCTCAATCAAAGAGAAAATAAGCTTGAAGAATTCAACACGTATTGATAGGGAGAAATTTTAATGAAAGTTCGTGGCTTGGGCGAGGAAAATTATTTTGAAAAAATTTTGGTCGGCAAGGCGGCTAATCGGCACAGCTTTTGCGAATTCAGACAGCGCACGCCCGAAGAAAATTTTTCTGTTTATCAAAATGCAGTAGGTAAAGAAATAGGCGTCGAAACGGACAGCGGACGCCCAATTTTTTTTGGCGAAGTGACGGAAGTTTTAATCGAGCAAACCTACCACGGCAATTACGTCGAAATTCGCGCCGAATCAACTTCGCTGAAAACCGACGAGGAGCCGCAGACGCGCATTTTCCAAAATCCCGAAAAAAAATTCGGCGAAGTTTTGAACTCTGAACGCTTGAAACTCAAAAACTGCGCGGTTGCGCTTGACGATAAGTTGAAGTCGCAACCTTGCAAAGAAATTATTCTGCAGGACGCCGAAACAAATTTTGAGTTCGTGAAAAGATTGGCGGCGTGGCAGGGGCGGCGCGTTTGGGTAAAGGACACGTGGCAAGGGAAATGCGAATTAAAAGTTGCGGCTTGCTCCGACGAATCGGCGAATAAAATTTCTCAAGACGAAATCATCAGCTTGAAAGTCGGTCGGCGCGGGAAAATTCGCACAGCCAAACTTGTCGCGCAGAAATATTTTGAGCTCGGTCGCATTTTGAGTTTGGGCGATAATCCCTGCAAATATTTGATCGTTGGGCTTGAAATTTATCAGGAACGCGGCGTCGACAGAATGTGCTACGCTTTGGAGGAATTTAAAAATCTTGAGCCGGCAAAACTTTGCTCCGCGACGCCGATTAAGCTTAAGGCGACAGTCAAAGACATAACCGACAAAGAAAATTTCGGACGGCTTCAAGTGCAATTCGAGATTGAGGACAAGGACGAAAAAAAATCGTGGTTGCCTTATCGGACGCCTTACAGCGGAATAATTTTTTTGCCGGAAATCGGCGAGACTGTCGAAATTTTTTACACGCAGGGCGAATGCTACATTGCCTCGACTTTGCGGACGAAAACTCTTGACGACGAATTTAAAAACGTCAAGGATAAATTTATCGGCAATAATCGCAAGCAAAGAATTTTTTTCCGCGAGAAATCGCTTGAGATTAAGTCGCTTGAAACTTCGATTTTCATGGACGAAAAAAAAATTGTCCTGAGCGTCGGCACAAATAAAATCGTTATGGACGAGCAGGGAATATCGATAAAAACGGGCGGCAAGCTCAATGCGGAAATCGCCAAGGAAGTTTTGCTGAAGGCGGGCGAATCCTTAACCGAGCAAATCGGCAAAGATATTTCGTCGAAGGCGGGCGGAAAAATTTCTGTCGATAGCGGCGGCAATACTTCGTTCAAAGTCGGCGGGAAATTCGAGGCGGAAGCGAGTTCTGCAAAAATTAAAGGTAGCAGTGTCGAGTTGGGATAGGAGGAAATTTAATGGAAATGACGCGGCAGGAGGCGGAAAAATTTTTAAAGCGAGTCGAAAAGGAATTAAACGCCGAGCAAAAGGAAACTTTAAAAAAATTGAAGAGCCGCGTAGAAGAAGAATTGCGCGGCGCGGAAAAATTTATCGAGGTTGTGACGGACGTGGAGGAGACAGAAAATCTTTTGCCGCTTGAAGTCGGCGACGGAATTTTTTTCGCTAATCAGCCGCCGCTTGAAACAGGCGAGCCGAAAACGCTTCCTTACGAGCCGTTTTTTTTATGCGTACCTTACGAAGAATTTTTTTCCTTACTGAATAAAGATTTTCGCGGCGCGGGCTTTACCTATCAGCTCAAGCCGGATTATCGTTTTGTCGAGGTGGAGGAAAAAATTTATCGGGCGGCGAGCCTTTACAATGTGCCGTTGCAAATTTATTCGCCGTATGCAAGGCGGGCGGTCGACATTTGCATTTTCGGCGAAACTACCGAGCTTAATTTCAAGCTGTCGGAAAATAATTTGGCGGGCAAATTGCTTACGGATAAAAAATTTTATTGGAATGTCGAAATAGATTCTGTGTCGTGGGATTCAATGCAGACGGTCGGGAAGCTTTATGAATATCGCTGTTCGGCGGAGGATTTAAGTTTTGTCCTGCCCTGCCGCGATTCTTCGCTTGACGCCGATATAGAAGTTAGGCGAGCCGACGGGCAAATTATTTTTCGGACGCCGCGAGAATTCCCGACGGAAAAGGGCGAGCGCATAAAAATTTTGCCGATAAAAAATAAAATTGCGTCGAGAATTTTGAGCAAAAAAAGACTTCGGACGCAAGGCGATATTGAGTTTGTCTTGAGCGGACTTTCTCGCGACGGCTATTCCTGTCACTTCGGGCAATTCGGCGACGCGGCGGAAAATATCACGCCATACACGGCGGAGCATAAATATTTTTCTTCGGCGGACGAAAATTTGTTGCGGGCTAAAAAATATCTGCCGCAATGCACGGTTAAATTTGTCGGCGCGGAATTTTTCCTGGCGGATTATGCGAACTTTGTCCTGAAATTTTTGGAGGAAAATTATCCTGAATTTAATTGGGCGGGTGAGCGCGATGGATAAGGAAGAATTATTCGTCACGGCGGAGGAAGTCGCAAGAGATTTTCGCGGCGGCTTAAAAAATCTGCGCGGGAATTTTATCGAAGAACTTTTACGCGAGGAATTGAATCAAGGTTATTACGGCGCGGAGGCTAAAAAAATTTTCGGCGCATTGACGCAAGCCGAGCAAGATTTAATTTTGCGGGCACTGAAACTCCAAGAGCAATGCGAAGGTCGGCAATTAAAATTCATGTTGGCGTTGAAAAGTCTTTTCCCGCACAGCGAAATTTATTTTCACACCGGAAAATTTTTGTTGTGTTTGCCCGAAGAAAAATCAGCGGCGGCGTTGGAGAAAATCGAACTGATAAAAATTTTGTTTATGGCGGCGGGCAATTCGGAGCTTGAAATTTATTTCGGGGAACATTTCGGGGTATTCGGCACGCCGCGGACAATGCGCCTCGACGAAATGATTTTGTATTGAACGGAGGTTTTTTTATGGGAGTGGCAATCGGTTTGGACTTCGGCACGACAAATTCCGTTGTGACTTACGAAGATAAGGACGGGAAATTGAAAAGCTTTAAAGTAAACGGCTCGCCGCTTATCCCCAGCGTGATTTTTTTCAAGACGCGGGAAGATTATCTTATCGGGCAAAAGGCGTTGAACAGGAGCGGGCAAAATCCCGCGGGCGCAATTTCCGGCTTCAAAACCAAACTCAACGAAGACAATATGCCCTATGAAGTGATTTTATCAGACGGCTCAAAGTTTAAAATTCTGCCGAAGGTCGCCGTAAAATATTTTTTGAACAAATTGATGAGCGAAGTCCAAGAATATTTGCTGAAGAAAAGAATTGCCGACGCGGCGATTGACCGCGCAGTCATAACCGTGCCGACAAAATTTAACGACAAGGCAAATCAAGCAATAAAATCGGCGGCGGCGCAGGCAATGAATTTGAGTTTCAAACAAATAAAACTCGTCTACGAGCCGACAGCGGCGGCAGTTGCGGCGCATAGTGACGACGAACCCGACGCAAAAAATTTATTGATTTACGACTTCGGCGGCGGGACTTTCGACGTTTCCTTGATTCAAAAGGACGGCAAAGTTTTCAAGCAGATAAAAACCGACGGCGACCCGAAATGCGGCGGCGATTTACTCACCGGCATATTGGCGAAAAATTTGTTGGAAGGCGCGAACGACGAATACGGAACGGATTTTCCGTGGGATTTTGAAGACCTCGACGAAGACAGCCTCAGCGAACTTAAATATAAAGAAAATATTGCGGCGATTGTCAAAGAGGCGAACACGGCGAAAATTTATCTCAGCGAAAATACCGATACGGACGTTACGTTTCCGTTTTGGATATCGGAATCGAGGAGCGAAAATTACAATGTCAACGTGAGCCGCAAAGATTTTGAAAGAATGATTCGCAAGGAAATAAATCACACGGCGGAAATAACGCGGCGCGTTGTCGACAGCGACGAGGCAAAAGCGGCGGGCGGCATTGACAAAATTATAATTGCGGGCGGGTCGGGGCAAATTCCCATGATTCGCGATGTCTTAAGGGATAAACTCGGAAATTTCTCAATCAATCGCTCGGAAGAAATTTCGACGCTGATAAGTCGCGGCGCGGCGATTCTGGCAAAAAATATTGAGTCGCTGGAAAATGTGACTGCGCAAAAAACTACGGTGCAGTTGGGAATTTCTTCGACACAAGGCATGGGCTACGGAATTTTTCAAACGATTATCGAGGCGGAGCGCGATCTTCCCTGCGAAAATTCTTGCGATTTCCGATTAATGGAAGATAATCAGCGGCTGTTGAAAATTTCTTACTACGAGCGCGACATTAAAAATTATCCCCGCGCCGAACGCATTGACGACGCGGGAATTACGCAAGTTGACGAACTCGAAGTGGAATTGCCGCCGGGGCTGAAAAAATCTGACACCGTGATTAAAATTACTTTCGCCGTGCAAAAGGATTCAAGTCTTGAACTTTCCGCCGAGGTTTTGAGGAACGACGGAAGCAAAATCAGCGAGGAGAAACTTAAAGTCAACAAAGTTTCCGATTTGTTCTAAGGAGGTATTTATTTTGTCGTTATGGGAATGGATTAAAAATTTACTTTATCGCCTGCGCGGCGGCAAGCCGAAACGTTCGCCAAAAAAAATTATTCAAAGTCACAGACCGCAAATTAAATCGGAACCGCCGCCGTGGAAGTCCGTTTATTCGTCGCCAATCTCTGAACCGCGGCGGGAAGAAATTTCCGAGCCAAAGAAAGAATTCGTCTTGGACATAAGAAACGAAGCCGACATGGAAAATTATTTGGGCAAGTTGAGAAATCGCGGTGCCTTTGAAAGTTTTCGGCGCGATTTTCCATTGCCGTGGCTGAATACACATTTATCCAGAGCGGACGACGTTTTGTCGAAAATCGCTTTGCTTAAAGATTTTGATGAGGAGGAATTTAATTCAAAATTGGCGAGCAAGGTTTGCAATTTGTCAAAACACATGCTCGCCATTTACAGAGACGCGGAAAATTCTCCTCAGCTCAACGAAAACTCGCGGCAACTGCTAAGAAGTCTTGTCGAAAATTATCTTTCGGAAATTGGCTTGACGAAAAAAATTTTTAAAGTCGGCGACGCTTACAACGATTGGGCAGATTTGAATCTGGATACTTCTTCTGCCGAATTTATCGCTACCGATAATCGGACTTTGGGCTCGACCCTTGCCGCAATAAAAATTCAACCGCATGTAATTTCTTATCGGAACGAGTTCGGCGAAATTAAACAGCTTATTTTCGGCGGCTTGTGCAGAGCTTACAAATTTAAGGAGGTTTGAGAGATGGCTCTTTTCGGATACGAATTATATACCAACGATGACCGGCGCGAAATTAAAAGTTGGATTAAAAGCAGCGATGACAAATTGCGTGGGGACATGAAAAATCTGGACGCTTTCGTAAACCAACAACTTAGTCAGTATGACGCGGAGTTTAAATCTCAACTGAATATTTTTCAATCTGAACTGAACAACGAAATTTCTTCTTTAAAACGAGATATTACTTCGCTCAGAATTTCTTTTGCGTCGGCAGTGGAAGTCGATGCGCTCAAAAAAGAGGTCGGCACTTTGAAATATGAAATTGATTCTTTGAAACCGTCAATCGAAACCGACGTTCTCAAAAAAGATATGGTCGCGCTCAAGGCTGAACTTGCCGTTTTGAAAAATATTCCAAAATCTTCGACAAGCTCCGACGCGCTTAAACAAGAACTCGTCGCACTTAAAGGCGAACTCGCCGCGTTAAAACAATCTCCCGCGCAGTCCGCCGAAATTGCCGCGATTAAATCCGAACTCGCCGCGCTTAAACAATCTCCCGCGCAGTCCGCTGAAATTGCCGCGATTAAATCCGAACTCGCCGCGTTAAAACAATCTCCCGCGCAGTCCGCTGAAATTGCCGCGATTA
>CAMNEX010000002.1 GCA_946536825.1 uncultured Selenomonadales bacterium
AAAAAATTTCCTTATAAAAATTTTCCTTATAAAAATTTTCCTTATAAAAATTTCGGGAGGGAATTTCCATATGAAAACTTTAATTAACGGGCGATTGATTGCGCCCGACGCTAAAGGCAATTTCAAAATCTGCGCGGGCGAGGCTCTGAACTTCGACGAGAAAATAATTTCAATCGGCAAGGCTCAAGGAGGCGTGGAAACCATCGACGCGGAAAATCTTTTCGTGTCGCCCGGATTTATAAATATTCATATTCATGGCTCGGCGGGCGTTGACACAATGGACGACGACATTGACGCCTTAAAAAAATTTGCCGAGTTTCTGCCTTCGTCGGGCGTCACGAGTTTTTTGCCGACAACTATGACATTGCCGCTTAAAAAAATTTATCGGGCGTTGGAGAGAATTCGTATCGGAAAAAATTTTTCAGGCGGCGCGAAGATTTTGGGCGCGAACGTCGAAGGTCCTTTTATCAGCAAAAAATTTAAGGGCGCACAGGCGGAGGAAAATATTATTCCCGCCAATTTTGAACTGATAAAAAATTTCTCCGACGTGATAAAAATCATAACTGTTGCTCCCGAAGAAATTAATTTTGACTTTATCGACCGTTGCCGCGAAAAAAATATCGTCGTCTCAATCGGACACAGCGCGGCGACTTACGAAACGGCAATGGCGGCGATTGAGCAAGGCGCGAATCACATAACTCATCTTTTCAACGCGCAAAGCGGTTTTCATCACAGGAAACCGGGCGTCGTCGTGGCGGCTTTGGATTCAAATGCGGTTGTAGAATTGATTGCCGATAATGTTCACGTCCACCCCGCCGCGCAGAGAATTGTAAGTAAAATTAAACCGCGCAGGGAAATTATTTTGATAACGGATTCACTTAGGGCTTGCGGTTTGGGCGACGGCGTCAGCGAATTGGGCGGGCAAAAAGTTTTTGTCAAAGGAAATCTTGCCACGCTTGAGGACGGCACTATTGCGGGTAGCGTCGCCAAAATGAACGAAGTCCTAAAAATTTTCTGCGCGAACACTTCAACCGACATTGCGTCGGGCGTCGAAACCATAACAAAAAATCCCGCCGTCGAGCTTGGCATTTTCGACAAGGCGGGCAGTTTAGAAGTCGGCAAGGCGGCGGATATTGTCCTTTTCGACGACGAACTTAATATCAGAAAAGTTTTTATCGGCGGGCGGCTGAATTATTTTTCTTGAGCCTCGAAAAATTTTCCCAACGCTTCGGCGGCTGTTTTATTCATGCTCGGCACGGCGGCTAGTTCCTCAACCGTTGCCGACTTTATTTTTGTGAGCGTCCCGAATTTTTCAAAGAGCGCGGCGCGGCGTTTTGCTCCTATTCCTGACACGCTGTCCAATTCCGATTTTAAATTACGCGTCCGCCTAAGTTTTCTGTGATAAGTTATCGCAAAGCGGTGAGCTTCGTCGCGAATTCTCTGCATTAATTTTAATGCTTGACTGTCGTGCGGCAATTCAATCGGGACAGGCGTGCCCTCAACGAAAATCAATTCAAATTGTTTGGCGAGTCCGACGACCGGAACTTTATGCCCCGCGCCGCGAATTATTTCAAGTGCGGAATTTAATTGCCCGATTCCGCCGTCGATAACGATTAAATCCGGCAAACTTTCTTCCGGTATTTTTTCGTAGCGGCGGCAGATGACTTCGCGCATTGATAAAAAATCGTCGGGCTTGCCTTCGGTTGAGTGGATTTTGTAGCGGCGATAACTTTTTTTATCGGGCGAGCCGTTTTCAAACACGACCATTGAAGCGACAGTCTCCGCGCCTTGTATGTGCGAAATGTCAAAGCATTCCATGCGGCGAGGGATTCGCGGCAAGTTCAAAAATTTTTTCAGTTCCTCAACCGCGCCGATTGTCTGCGCATTTTTTATTTGCCGCCGCGCAGATTCTTCCGCCAAAAATTTTTCAGCGTTTTGAGTTGCCATTTCGACAAGCGAACGTTTGACGCCGCGTTTCGGTTCGATTAATTTCGCGCCGAGCCATTTGCTTAAAATTTTTAAATCGTCCTGCGCCAACGCGACCGGCAATAAAATTTCCGCCGCCGATATTTGCGCCCGACTGTAATATTGCTTGATAAATTCCGTGACTGTCTGCGCGTCGTCTTCGTCCGTCGCTCCGCTCAGCAAAAAACTTTCGCGCCCTGTGACTTTCCCCTCGCGAACGAAAAAAATTTGTGCGCAAGTTTCTCCGTCAAGCCGCGCCAAGCCGATTGCATCAACGTCGCCCGTATCGGTGACGATTTTTTGTTTCTCGGTGACTTTGCGAATTGCCGTTAAAATATCTCGGAGCCGCGCCGCCGCCTCGAAGTTCAATTTCTCTGCCGCCTCCGTCATTTGATTAGAAATTTCGCGTTCAACCTGCGCGGTTCTCCCCTCAAGAAATTTTTCTGCGGCATTGACAAATTGCATATAATTTTCGCGGGAAATTTTTTCGGCGCAAGGCGCAAGACAGCGTTTAATATGAAACTCCAAACAGGGACGCTTTGAAAAAGTTCTGCAAGTTCGGAGCGGGAAAATTTTTTGCAGGAGCAGAAGAGTTTCTTTAACGGCAAGCCCGCTCGTATAAGGTCCGAAATAGCGCGAGCCGTCATGAACAACGCGGCGCGTCAAAACAATTCGCGGAAAATCTTCGGCAAGCGTCAATTTCAGATAAGGATAACTTTTATCGTCCTTGAGGCTGATATTGTAGCGCGGGCGATATTTTTTAATCAGATTGCATTCCAAAATCAGAGCTTCGACTTCGCTCGCCGTGACAATCGTTTCAAAGTCGGCAATTTTAGCGACCATTGCTTTGACTTTTGCGCCGTGATTTTTATTTGCTTGAAAATATTGGCGGACGCGATTTTTCAACACGACCGCCTTGCCGACGTAAATAATTTTCCCGCGAGAATCTTTCATTAGGTAAACGCCCGCCGAATCGGGCAGGGTTTTCAATTTTTCCTGAAGTATTTCCATTACAAAATTCCTTTCGGAGGTAAGGATATGAATTTCAAAATTTATACGGACGGTTCGTGTTTGGGCAACCCCGGCGCGGGCGGTTGGGCGGCGGTTATCGTCGACGAAAAAAATCACCGCGAAGAAATTTTCGGCGGCGAAGATTATACGACCAATAATCGCATGGAGCTCACAGCGGCGATTAATGCCTTGAAAAAAATTTCGGCGGGCGACTGCGCGGAACTTTTCACGGACAGCAGTTATCTTAAAAATGCTTTTACTGCCGGCTGGCTCGCTAATTGGAAGCGCACAAATTGGAAGGGCAATACCGTTAAAAATCAAGATTTATGGCTGGAGCTCGACGAATTAATTTCAACTCGCGCCGTGAATTTTAATTGGGTCAAGGGTCACGCGGGGGATTTTTTCAATGAACGTTGCGACAAACTCGCCCGCTCGACTGCCGAAAAATTTCAGCGCAAGGAAATTCCCACTCCGAAAAAAATTATTTCCCCGCCGCGCTTTAAGCCTGCAAAAAATTCTTCTAAGCCCGTTCAGTTATCTTTGTTCGATTAGAAAATTATTCGCGTTCTATTTAGTGTTTCCTCCCGCGCAGATTTTTTACATTGGCGGCATACGGCGCGGCATTTGCATACCGGAAGAAGATCTTTTCTCGGCGGCTTCGTAAGTGATTGAAATATCGTCGCCGGGATTTAAATTGCCGCTCGTAATTTCGACGAATTCCTCGCCGTAAAGCCCGACCGTTATATAAATTTTCTCGGCAATATCTTTTCCCTGCGCGTCCTTAGTAATTTTCTCGACGTAGGAGCCTTGCGCGTCGGTTTTTAGGGCAGAAATTGGAACGCAAAGCGCGTCGCGAACTTGTCCGACGACAATATCAAGCCGCGCAGTCATTGCGGGGAGCAAAAGATTTTCTTCGTCGGGCGCACTGAAGGTCACGTAGTAATAAATGACAGCATTGTTTGAACTGCTTGTTGAAGAACTGCTCGTGTCCCAAGAATTAGCAGTATCGGTTTGAGAAATTTTTGTAACCTGCGCGGCAAAAGTTTTATCAGGATAAGCGTCGACAGTGAAGGACGCCGTCTCGCCGACCTTGACGCTGCCAATGTCGGTTTCGTCGACTTTTGCCTTAACGAGTTTTTCGCTCAAATCGGCAATGCGCATGATAACTGTCGGATTAGTCGAACCTTGAACCGCCATTGTTCCAGGAGTTTTCGGCTCCCCGACAACAACGCCGTCCATCGGCGCAGTTATAACTGTTTGATTAACATCGTCCTCAGCAAGCTCAACCGCCGATTTTGCTCTGTCGTATTCGTATTGCGCGTCTTGCAATTCCTCCAGAGACTTCGCGCCGATTTTGTAAAGCCGTTCCGTTCGCTCCAATTTTTGGCGGGCGTTCGTCAAAGTAAAATTTGCCTGGTCAAGTTTTGCCTCGAAATCTTTGCCGTCCAAAATCGCGACAATTTGCCCTTCGGTTACGTGATCATTTTCCTCAACCAAAATTTCTTTAATTCGCGCCGTGACTTTGCCGCTGACTTCGACGCTGTCGCGAGGCTGAACCGTGCCTGTTGCCGAAACTGTTTTAATTAAATCCGTCCGAACAACTTTTGTTGTTTCGTAGGTTTTGACGGCGGTTTTTTCGACGGTATCTTCATAAAAATAATAGCCCGCCGCCGCGCCGCCGATAAGCAAAACGACGACGATTAAAATTTTCCACTTCATAAAACAAACTCCTTGTTATTAGGTTAATAGGTTACTTCCTAATTCCTAATTGCTTTAAGGGTGTCGCCTACGGCGTGCGCAAGGTCGAAACTGTATCGCGCCACGTCGTATCTTGCGCTGACGTTATTTTTTTTCGCTGTTGAAAGCGCAACTTCCGCGTCCAAAACGTCAAGCAAAATCCCTTCGCCAGCGTTATATCGTTCAGTTGCAATGAAGCGTTCCTCTTCGGCAAGCTCGACTGCCCGTTGAGTCGTCGTCAAGCGCAGGAGCGCGATTTTTAAATTTTTATGTGCCGTAACAACGTCCTCATGAACGCTGTCCAAATCGGAGTCAAAAGCCAATTTCAGCCGCTCGACTTCGACTTTTGCCGATTCAACTTCTGCGCGAGTAACTCCGCTGTCGAAAATATTCCAGGACGCAGAAATTCCCGCCGAAGCGTCGGGCGTGGGGTGCCAGCGATTAGCCGAGTTGTTGTTTGCATTTAAATCCGTGCCGATATTAGCGTTGACGCTCGGCAACCAGCCCGACTTTGCGCTTATAACGTTTAATTCTCCCTGTTCGATTCTCAAGGCGTCCGATTTTAAATCGCAACGATTTTCTTCCGCCTCCGTCAAATAATTTTCCACGTCGCCGAGTTTAAGCCGCGTATTAAAATCTTCGACAGTCAAGCTCGCGATAGAATCCGTTGACATGAGCGCGGCTAAATTCGTCAGCGAAACTTCGTAAGCCGCATGGGAGCGGGCAGCGTCCTGCAGGGCGTTACTCGTTTCGACTTGGGCGCGGAGTAAATCGATTTTGGCTTTGGCTCCCGCGTCGTATTGCGCGGCTATCATTCTTTCATGCTCCGCCAAATTTTTTTCCGTCTCCAAATCGACTTTCGAGGTTGCAAGATTTTCAAGCGCGTTTACGTAGGAAGTTACGACTTGATAAATCAAATCGTCCTGCGCCTTAATAAAATCCAACTTTGAAACTTCAATGCCCAATTCCGCATATTTTATTGCTGTTTCCAGTCGCTTGCCAGAATACAAAGGAAGCGACGCGCTCAAGCCCGCCGAAACTCTCTCCGAGACGTCAACGGCTTCGGTTTTGGAGGCATTTGCCGAGCCCGACGCGCTCACCGAAACGCTTTTTTTGCCCCGCGCAGATTTTAATGACTCTTCGGCGACTAAAATGGATTGTTCCGTTCGCTGAAGATTAGGATTGTTTGTCAACGCTGTTTGAACTGCCTCCTGCACCGGCAAGGCTTGCGCGGGCGTTGTCAGCAGGAGCGTTGTCAGGATTGCCGTTAAAACTTTTTTCATGGTTATTCTCCTTGACAAGCGGTCTTTCTTTAGCCAAGTTTATGACTTCGTCGGCAGTCACGGATTTTTTTTCTGCCGCTGATTTTTCGGCGGGCGGCGATTTCTTTTCGGATATGTCGACTTCGTTAAGCGTTTGCGAAAGTGCCGCTTGAGCTTTGCGGAATTCTCTCAAGCCTTTGCCGAGTGCCCGCCCCACTTCGGGCAATTTGCCGGGTCCGAAAACTATCAGCCCGACGATTAAAATTATTATGAATTCTCCCGCACCTATTCCAAACATATAAATCCTCCCGCCATAAAAATTTCTCCGCTATTATATCATGTAACGACATTTCTTCAAATATTTTTCAGAAAAAATTCCGTCCAAAATCTTTGTGTTGTTAATTTTACCATAAACAAAATTAAAATTGCATTGACTTTCCCGATTTGATAAAATGCTTGAAGCTTTGATAGTTCGGATAAAGATTTTTATAATGAGGAGGAGATTTTATTTGAGAAGTGACCAACGAAACGAAACGAAATTAAAAATAATTCCGCTGGGCGGACTGGGTGAAATTGGGAAAAATATGACGATAATCCGCTACGGCGACGAAATGATTATGATTGACGCGGGGCTAATGTTCCCCGAAAATGATATGCTCGGTGTTGATTTGGTTATTCCGGATATTTCTTACGTCATGGAAAATAAAAATTGTCTCAAGGCAATAATCCTGACGCACGGACACGAAGATCATATCGGCGCATTGCCATACATTTTGAAACAGCTTACGGTTCCGGTTTATGGAACGAAATTGACGCTGGGAATTTTAATGGGACGGCTCAAAGAAGACGGCGTCGAGTGCAAAAATCTGCGCGTGGTATCGAGCGGCGAAATTGTAATGATCAGTTGTTTCAGCGTCGGTTTTATTCGCGTCAATCACTCAATCCCCGATTCGGTTGCTTTGTCAATAAAAACGCCCGTCGGAATGATTGTCCACACGGGCGACTTTAAACTTGATTACACGCCGATTGACGGGAAAATGACGGACTTTCGCCGCTTCGCGGATTTGGGTCAACGCGGAGTTCTTTTGCTTATGGCTGATTCGACGAATGCGGAAAAGGAAGGTCATACGCCCAGCGAAAAAACTGTCGGCGCGGCTTTTAATCGCGAATTTCAAAATGCGCCCGGCAGAGTTATCGTCGCGACTTTTTCTTCAAACGTCCACAGAATTCAGCAGGCGATTGACACGGCAATTCGCTATCGTCGGCGCGTGGCGATTTTGGGGCGCAGTATGGTAAACGTCGTAAACATTTCTCTTGAAATGGGTTATATTCACGCGCCCGAAGGAACGATTATCGACATTGAGGACGTAAGAAATTATCCCGCGAATAAAATTGTAATTATAACGACGGGCAGTCAGGGCGAGCCAATGAGCGCACTTACTCGAATGGCAATGAGCGATCATCGGCAGGTTGATATTATTCCCGGCGACACGGTGATAATTTCCGCGACGCCGATACCCGGCAATGAAAAACTCGTTGCCAAAACTGTCGATAATCTTTTGCGGCTCGGAGCAAATGTCGTTCACCGCCGCGAAGAAGGAATTCATGTTTCGGGACACGCCGCCCGCGACGAGTTGCGCTTGATTCATAATTTGGTTAAGCCGAAATTTTTTATGCCTGTTCACGGCGAATTACATCATTTGTTTGCACATGCGAAGCTTGCCGAAGAAATGGGCATGAATCGAGAAAATATTTTGGTCGGTGAAAATGGTTCGGTTATCGAATTGAGCCGCGACAGTGGAAAAATTGCGGGAAAAATTAATGCGGGCGTCATAATGGTTGACGGATTGGGCGTCGGCGACGTTGGCAATATAGTTCTTCGCGACCGCCGCCAACTTTCGCAGGACGGGATTTTAATTGTCGTGGTGACAATGAACAGAATGTCGGGTAGGGTCATTTCCGGTCCCGATATTGTATCGCGGGGCTTTGTTTACGTTCGTGAATCAGAACAACTTATGGACGAGGCGCGAAGTAGAGTTTTTCAAGTGCTCAGGCGTTGCAGGGAAGATCAGGTTGCCGATTGGATAACGATCAAGGTGAGCATTCGCGACGCACTGGCGCAATTTTTATTTGAACAGACGCGCCGCCGACCTATGATTCTCCCGATTATCGTGGAAGTTTAATTGATAACAGCTCCGCCCAAAACTTCGTCGCCGTCATAAAAGACAATCGATTGACCGGACGTTATAGCGCGTTGCGGCTCCGAAAATTCCACTCGCAAGAAATTTTCTTCTTCGACAACAAGACAATCGGCGAACTTTGAACCGTAACGAATTTTTGCTTGCAAAGTTTTGGGGAGCGGCGGTTTATAAATCCAATGCGGCTCGCTTGCCGTTAAAATTTTGCTAAAAAGTTTGTCGTTGGTATCGACGACGACTTTTTTGTTTGCAACGTCAAGGCGCGTGACGTAAAGCGGTTGCGGCGCGGCAATTCCCAAACCTTTGCGCTGTCCGATTGTGTAATTTGCAACGCCGTTATGACTGCCAAGAATTTTTCCGTCCGAATTGACAATCTCGCCCGCTTGCAGAGCCTGCGCGGAAGGATTGCGGTTCGCGATAAAATTTTTATAATCGTCATTTGGCACGAAACAAATTTCCTGACTGTCGGGCTTATCGGCGACGGGCAAATTAAATTTCTCGGCAAGGAAGCGCGTTTCAACTTTGGAAAATTCTCCGAGCGGCAAAATAATTCGCGAAAGTTTTTCCGGCGTCAAATTGTAAAGGACGTAGCTTTGGTCTTTTTTAGCGTCGTCGGCTTTTTTCAATTTGAATCGCCCGTCCTCAAAAATAATTTTGGCGTAATGCCCCGTCGCGAGAAAATCCGCGCCGAGATTGTCAGCGAACTCGAACAGCTTGCCGAATTTTATTTCACGGTTGCAACGCACGCAAGGATTTGGCGTTCGCCCGCGCAGATATTCTTCGACAAAATAATTTTCAACTTCTGCGCGGAAAATTTCCCTGAAGTCGGCTACGTAATGATTTATGCCCAAGAAATTGCAAACGGCTTTGGCGTCGGAGATATTTTTATCGTTATCGTGAAGGAGCATCGTCACCCCGACGACTTCAAAATTTTTTTCAATTAAAAGTGCCGCGGTCAACGAGCTGTCAACTCCGCCGCTCATTGCCACGACAACTTTTTTACTCATATGAATCACTCCAATAAAAAACTTGTTTGTATAGATTATATCATAAAAATTAAAGCCCCTCTCCAAGTTTGAAAGGGGCTTTTAACTTTCTAAAAATTAAATTGTAAAATTTTAATTGGTTATTCCTGGGCGCGTCATTTTTTCGGGCGACATGTAATGCTTAAGCTGTTCTTCGGTGAGAATTCCCTTTTCCAAAATAATTTCGCGAATCGGGCGGCGCGTGGCGTAAGCTTCCTTGGCAAGCAAAGAACATTGTTCGTAGCCTAAATGCGGCAGAAGAGCCGTTACAACTCCGACGCTGCTGTCGAGCCATTTTTGACATTGTTCGCGATTGGGTTCAAGCCCCGTCAAAAGTTTGTCGACAAAAGTGCGCGACGCGTTGGCAAGATAATTCATTGAACTGCACAGATTGTAAGCCATAATCGGTTCCATGACGTTGAGTTCAAATTGTCCGTTCTCGACGCCGAAAGTAACCGCCAAATCGTTGCCGATAACTTGATAACAAGCCTGATCCATAACCTCGGCGATGACGGGATTGACTTTGCCGGGCATAATCGACGAGCCGGGCTGACGTTTCGGCAAGAAAAGTTCATTGAGTCCGCAACGCGGTCCCGACGCCATTAAGCGGAAATCATTCGCCATTTTGATGAGGACGAGCGCGGTATTTTTCAGCGCGGAGGAAACGTCAACAAAACCGTCCGTGTTATTCGTGGCGTCGATAATGTTTGTGGAAGTCTCGAAATTTTCGCCGGTTATCTCGCGCAGTTTTCTTGCGACGATTTTAATATAAGCAGGCTCGGCGTTGAGACCAGTGCCGACGGCGGTGCCGCCCATGTTAATCAATCTTATGCTGTCAATCGCCCATTCAATGCGGCGGATACTGCGACGAATCGCCGAAGCATAGGAGCCCATTTCCTGTCCGAGCGTAATGGGAACGGCGTCCTGTAAATGCGTGCGCCCCATTTTTAAAATATCTTTGTACTCTTCCGCTTTGACTTCGAGGGCGCGAGCAAGATAATCCAGCGCGGAGGTTACATTGTGGCTTTTGTAAGTCAAGCAAACTTTAATCGCGGTCGGGAAGGAGTCGTTGGTCGATTGCGCCATATTCGCGTGATTGTTCGGCGAAATAATATCGTAGCGTCCCTTAGCCTCGCCGATAATTTCAAGTGCGCGGTTGCAAAGGACTTCGTTCATGTTCATGTTAATTGACGTGCCCGCGCCGCCTTGAATCGGATCAACAGGAAATTGGTCAATAAATTCGCCGTCGATAATTTCTTCCGCCGCCTGAACGAGCGCGTTGCCGATTTTCCTGTCAAGACGTCCGGTTTCCATGTTCGCTTGAGCCGCCGCCTTTTTGACTTTGGCAAGTGCCTTGATAAAATCTTCGTCGAGTCTGCGCCCCGTGATTGTGAAATTCTCAATCGCCCGCAACGTCTGCACGCCGTAATAAGCCTCGTCGGGGACTTCGAGTTCTCCCAAAAAATCGTGTTCCTTTCTCATGTTAGCACCTTCATTTATAGAAATTTTTTACTGCCGCGATTAAAGAATCATATTTGCAAACGCCATGCCGAACGCCACGCTTACAATACAGGTAATCAAGCCGGGAATTTGGAAACTGTGATTGAAAACAAATTTTCCAATTCGCGTCGTGCCCGTTCTGTCAAAGGCAATGCCCGCCAAAATCGTCGCGTAAATCGGAACGAGAAAATAACCGTTGACTGCGGGGAACATGCCAATCATTGCAGGCGGCGTAATGCCCAAAGTAATTCCGAGCGGAGCCAATGCGCCGATTGTCCCCGCCTGACTTAAAATAACGGCGGAGAGCAGGAATAAAATTATCGCGAAAACCCAAGGATAAGCCGCGATTAAATCCGCCGCGCCGCTTTTAATAAAATCAATGTTGTTGCGCGTCAAAGTATCGCCCGCCCAAGTCAAGCCGAAAATGCAATAAACGCCCATTAAGCCGTTGCGGAAAACGGATTGTTCGATAATCGAAGAGACTTTGACATTGCAAGCGATAATCATCACGCCCGCCATAGCCATCATAACCATTTCAATACACATCGTCATTGTAAAGGAAACCATTTTATCGCCGAGCATGGCTGAAGGGCGCAATTCGGGGAAAATGCCGAAGATAACGACGATAACTGTTGCCAAAAGATAAATCCAAACGGCGCGTTTGACACTCGGCGCAAATTCCTTAGCTTCGGCAATTTGAGCTTTTTCGTTAATGGGAGCCGACTCGCCGCGAGCAACGCGAGCAAGATATTCTTCGTCTTTCTCCAAATCTTTGCCCATGCGAGCCGCCCACAACGAGCCGCAAATCACGCCGATTAAAGTTGACGGAATGCAAACAATCAGAATATCAATCAGCGTGACGCCCTGCGGCGACAAGAGCCCGACAAGCGCGACGGTTGCCGCCGAAATCGGACAGGCGGTTATTGCTTGCTGAGAGGCGATAACCGACATTGAAATTGGTCGTTCGGGTCGGACTCCCGCCTCGCGAGCAACTTCAGCGATAACCGGCAAAATACCGAACGAAATATTTCCCGTGCCGCACATAAAGGTAAAGACCCAACTGATAATCGGAGCATAATAGCTTATGCGGTTCGGATTTTTGCGCAGAAGTTTAACCGCGATTTGAATCAAATAGTCCATGCCGCCCGACGCCTGCAACGTTGCCGCGATAACGACGACCGTCATAATTATCATTATAACGTCGATTGCGGGATTGCCCGGCGCGAGCCCGAAGCCGAAAACTAAAATGGCAATGGCAACGCCGCTCGACATTCCCAAGAAAATTCCGCCGTAACGTGCGCCGATAACCAGCATTGCCAACACAACCAAAAGTTCAGCCCAAAACATAAAACCCCTCCTCTTTTTGTTTGTTAAAAATTCTTCTTGTATACAAAATACAGCTTAAGAGTTTTGCCAGATTGTAACACTTAAAAAGTAATTGTCAATCTCTGTATATTGCTATGGTTACTTACCAAATTGCTGATACTGTAAAAAAAATCCTCCGACTTGCGGAGGATTTTATTTTGCGAAAATGTATCTGCAGATGAGATTCATGACCTTTTCTTCCCAAATGTAATTCGCGCTGAAATTCCCGAAACTGCGCTTGTCTTTGTCGGGTTCAATCGCCGTGCCGTTTATCATGAAGGCGACGCCGTTTTGGGTATTCGGCATGAAGTACAAGCCCGAAATAAGCCCGAACGCCGCGCCACTGTGACCGATTAAATCAATCTCGTAATCCTTACAGAGCCGCGCTTTGCTCGCGCCGCCGATTTTGTAAGTGCCTAGTCCGTAATTTTCCATGACGCCGCCGAGAGTTTCGCCGTTCGGGTTTTCCGCGTCAAAGTTCCAATGCGAAGAAATAATTTCCTCAAAAGATTTTTCGTCGAGAAATTTTTTGCCGCGATTCATAAGCATTTCCAAAACTTTGCCGAGGTCGTCGAAAGAAATTCTCAAGCCGCCCTGCGGAGAAAAAATTGTCGCGTTCGTCCCGATGTTGTAATTGCTCAAGTTGCAGGAGCCGTAAGCGTCAGGGGCGTAGGGATTTTCGATTTTGACAAAATCTTTTCGCGGCGGAGTTTCTTCTTCGTCAAGCGTCGCCGTCCACTTGCCGAATTTATTTTTTTGATAAAGCGTGCCGAGATTTTCAAAAGTTTTTTCGTCGAAGTTTCCGACAACGTAGCCGCCACCGATACCCAACGGCTTTAAGACGTGACTTTTTTGATAAAGGTCAAATCGCACGCCGGTGACGCGCTCAATAATCGTTCCGAGAATTCCGTAGTTCAAATTGCAGTACGTGAAAAATTTTGCGGGCGGTTCGGTCGCGGGGGCGAAATGTGCGCCGTTTTCATAAGCAACGCCGTCCGCCCTGAAAAATTCTTTCAGCGTGTATTCGGGCGGCAGAGAATAAATCGTCCCGTCGCGCAAGGCGGAAGTGTGACTTGCAAGCATTTCAATCGTTATCGGCGTGTCGGGGAAATTAGGATTGCGGAGTTCAAAGCCGAGACAAACGCTCACGTCGTCGGTTAAATTTATTTTTCCGCGTTCAACGAGTTGCATAATCGAAAAAGCGGTAAACATTTTCGACAGAGACGCCGCCCGCAACAGAGTTTTGCGCGTCAAAGGCTTATCGGGATTAATATGACGCCGCCCGCCGAAGTAAGAATAAATTTCTTTGCCGTCTTTGAAGACGATAACGCCGAGTCCTGAAACTTTCGTGCCGCTGTCGCCAATCATTGCGGAAATTTTTTTATCCAAATTATTTTTCGTCACGGTTATAAAAAAATAAATGCCGCAAAAAATTTTTTTGCAGCATAAAAACCTCCTGTTGTTTTCATTGTAAACGCTCCGATAAATCACATTGCGACGATTGAAATGCCTTGAGCGTCAGCGAAGGAAATCATTTGCTCGCGCTCAACCAAAAGCGTTTTGCCCGCCTCAATCGCCAAAGCCGTTGCTCCGACCTTCGCCATGTTCTCAATCGTGCGATAACCGACAGTCGGCATGTCGAAGCGATTATCTTGTTGCGGTTTTGAAACTTTCGCGACAACCGCGCCGCCGTGCGCCAATATTCCGCCGCGCTCAATGCAAGCGTCTGTTCCTTCGATAGCCTCAAGTGCCATAACTGCACGATTTTTTACTACGACAGTTTGCCCAATGTCCAGGCGACCGAGTTCCTTTGCAATTCTGAAACCGAATTCCATATCTTGACGTTCAATTTCTGTCGGCTCGCGTTTGGTGATTGTTCCCCTGCGCGGCATGAGTTTTCTTATCAGCGCGGTTTGATCGAAGGTTTGAATTCCCGCCTTTGCCAGCTCGCGGACGAATGCCATCATTATTGTATCGTCTTTTCTGTCGGGCAGGGACATTATCAACTGCAACATTCTGGCATCGGGAAGAACTGCGCCGTTGAATAAAAGTTCCTTCGTGACTTTGCCTATCATTGTTACCTTTTGAATCTGATTGCTCTTTAGGTAATTTAAAATCGCCTCAAGTTGCGCGACGCTGATAAATTGATAATCTTTTGAAAACTGCTTGATTTGCGGGTCGCTGTCCGCCAATAAACCGACCGCATAA
Organism: uncultured Selenomonadales bacterium; assembly: GCA_946536825.1. Taxonomy (GTDB): domain Bacteria; phylum Bacillota; class Negativicutes; order Selenomonadales; family Selenomonadaceae; genus Quinella. The sequence continues at coordinate 14,272 of CAMNEX010000002.1, forward strand.
ACTTCATAGCCGAGTTGTTTTGCGGCTCGTGCACATTCCACGGGCAATTTGCCTACTCCCGCCAATATTCCCAATTTTTCCATTAACAAAACCTCCGATATTATTTTATGTTTCCAAAACGTTTCAAACTTTAACGGCGGGCATTTTGGCGGCAAGTATTCTTGCTTCCGCCTCGCGCTGGCGCAAATTTTCTTCGACAAAGCCGGGGAATTTCGCGCTGATAAGAAAAAGCGCGTTCATGACCTCATCTAAAGTTTCTGTTTCGTGTTGACGCCGTGACAAAATTTCATCAACAAGCCGCGAAGAATTTTCAAGCGTAATTTTTTCGCCGAGTTGCCAATTTTTTAATTCGGTTTGAACGTATTCGCGAATAATATCTTCGCCCGCGTCGTCAAGCTTTCTGCCGCCCGTTATCAATATCTCTTTAATGTTTTTCGCTGCCCACGCGGCGAGTTCTGAAATTTCTTTGCTGTTTATAAAAACCACGTCCTTATTTATCGTCAAAATCTCTGCGTTCGCGACAAATGCCGCGCTCGGCATTTCGCAAAAATCTCAAGAAGTGTTCGACTTCCTCGCAAGAATCAACTTCCTGTTCGATAACGGCTATTGCCTCCGCCAAACTCAAGCCCGAACGATAGAGAATTTTATAAGCTTTTTTGATAAGGCGGCGCGCTTCAAGCGGAATGCCCGCCCGCGATATTCCGACGTTATTTAAGCCGACAACTTTTGCGGGGTGTCCGTCAACAAGCGTATAAGGCACGACATCTTGAACGAGTTTGCTCATACCGCCGACCATTGCATTGCGCCCGATTTTTACGAATTGATGAACGCCCGCCATGCCGCCGATAACAACTCTGTCCTCAACTATTGCATGACCCGAACAGCTCGCCAAATTCGACATGATAACATGGTTGCCGAGTGTGCAATTATGGGCAATGTGAATATACGCCATTAAAAGGCAGTCGTTGCCAATGCGCGTTTCGTTGCCTTCGCCCGTTGCGCGGTGAATCGTCGCGCCTTCGCGAATCGTCGTCCTGTCGCCGATAATCGTACAACTTTGCTCGCCTTTGAATTTTAAATCTTGAGGATCAGCCCCGACCGAAGCAAATTGAAAAACTCTGCAACCTTTGCCAAGCGTCGTCCATTTCTCTATAACAGCATGAGGACCGATAACCGAATCGTCGCCGATTTCCACTTCGTCACCTATCACGCAGTACGGACCGATTGTGACGTTTTCGCCGAGACGCGCACTTTTTGAAATGACCGCGCTCGGATGAATGTTTGTGCCGATATTTGTAATTAATTCGCCTTTGCTTTCCAGTTTTATCATTTCCTTTACTCCTAAAGTCAATGCGCCTTTATAATTCCTCGCGTCCTTTAAGCACGAAAGTAAAATCGGCAACGGCAACAAGCTTGTCGTCAACGTAGCCGTCCGTATGCAAAACTCCGAAGAGCCCGCGCACTTTGACAATTTCCGCCTTGGTTATGAGCGTATCGCCGGGGACAATCATTTTTTTAAATTTAATGTTGTCCATTGCGCCGAAAAGCGCGATTTTCCCGCGATGTTCTTCGGGATAAAGCATTGCGACGCCGCCGACTTGCGCCATTGCCTCAAGTTGCAGGACGCCCGGCATTATCGGACGACCGGGAAAATGTCCGGCGAATTGCGGCTCGTTCATTGTTATATTTTTTAAGCCCGTCGCCGATTTGAACGGGTCGATTTCCAAAATTCTGTCCACCAAAAGCATTGGCGGGCGGTGCGGCAAAATTTTCATTATGTCTTCGATTTCCAATACCATCTATATCGCTCCTTTGTAAGGGAAAAGGAAAATGGGAGAAGGGATAGGATTTTTTATCAACTTTTCCCATTTCCCATATTCCTTGTCTCTAAATAAATTTTTTTTGCAAGTTGAGTATTGAGCGCGTGCCCCGACGCCGCCGCCACGATATGACAATTAAAAATCCCTGCAAGACGCAGGTCGCCTATAACGTCCAAAATTTTATGGCGGACAAGTTCGTCGGGATAATTTAATTTATTGCGCCAACCCGCGTCGTTGTAGACAATCACATTTTCCAACGTGCCGCCCAAACCCAAGCCCATTGCGTGAAGTGCGGCAATTTCTTTTTCATAAGCTATCGTCCGCGCAGGCGCAATTTCTTTCTTGTAAATTTCTTCGGTTATCTCAAAGTCGCCATATTGAATTCCGATAAGCGGATGAGGATTGACCGAAACGAAACTCACGCGGAAGCCGTCATAGGGAAGAGCCATAATAAATCTTTTGCCCTCCTCGCCGTCAACGCGATAAATTTTTTCCAGTTGAATAATTTTCCTTTCCGCCGCCTGCTCAACAACGCCCGCCGCCTTAATCATTTTAAAAAAGTCTATGGCGTTGCCGTTCAGGACGGGCGGCTCCTCTGCGCTTAATTCAACTTCGCAATTATCAATGCCGCAAGCGTTGAGTGCGCTCATTAAATGTTCAATCGTGAAAACCTTTGCGCCGTTCTCCTCAAGCGTCGTTGCCCGAAGAGTCGCCGTCACATTTGCAACTGTCGCGTGTATCTTCGGGCGAGCGGGTAAATCCGTTCTCAAAAAAATTATCCCGCCGTCAACGTCCGCAGGTTTCAAGGTGAGCCGAACTTCCCGACCCGAATGGAGCCCGACGCCGACGCAGGAAATTTTTTTTCTTAAAGTTCGCTGCCTTTGCAACACTTAGCCCCCTTTCAGAAAAATTCTTGATTATTATACCATAATAATTTTTAACGTCGATAAAATTTTGTTATAAAAATTTTCGCGCCCGCCCGCGCCCAAACTCCCTTGACAGCGCAAAAAGTTTCTATTACAATCGCCAAAGTATGACGGGTTGCCGATGTTTCCATTAGCCCCGGGCAAAAGCGAACTTCGTCGTGCGTTCAAATCAGTAAGTCATGGAGGAAAAAATTCGTGAAAGATACGTACATGGCAAAGGCGGGCGACGTTGAGAAGAAATGGTACATCGTCGACGCCGAAGGAAAAACCGTCGGTCGTATGGCGGCTGAAATCGCGAAAGTTCTTCGCGGCAAAAATAAACCCGTGTTTACGCCTCATGTTGATACGGGCGATTATGTTATTGTTATCAATGCGGCAAAAGCCGTCTTTACCGGCAAAAAGCTCCGCAAAAAAGTTTACTTCCACCACAGCGGCTATCTCGGCGGCGGGAAGTATGCCACGGCGGGCGAGTGGATGAAAAAATTCCCCGAACGCGTCATTGAACACGCCGTAAAAGGCATGTTGCCGAAAAACAAACTCGGCGCAGATTTATTCAGAAAACTGCACGTCTTCGCGGACGATAAACACCCGCACGCCGCGCAGAAGCCCGAAGAACTTAAAATTGAGACGCGCTAAGGAGAGAAAATAAAATGGCACAAGTAAGCTACTACGGCACAGGACGCCGCAAAAGTTCCGTTGCCCGCGTTCGTTTGGTTCCGGGCGATGGCAAAATCACGATTAATAATCGCGCAATGGAAGAATATTTCGGTTTGAAGACTTTGGAGCTGATTGTTCGTCAACCGCTCGTCCTCACCGAAATGAACGATAAATACGACGTGATAGCCTCCGTCAAAGGCGGCGGCACTTCCGGTCAGGCGGGCGCAATTCGTCACGGCATTACCCGCGCCTTGATGGAACTTGACGCCGACCTTCGCCCCGCGCTCAAAAAAGCCGGATTTGTCACTCGCGACCCGCGTGAAAAAGAGCGTCGCAAATACGGTCTCAAAAAAGCGCGCAAGGCTTCCCAGTTCTCGAAACGTTAATCAGAAAAAAATTCGGCTCCCGCTTGCAATGCGGGAGTTTTTTTTTAAGGCAAGAATCCTTGACACTGCCCGCCGCTTGATATATATTAACTAAAATTATCTATGAAATTTTAATGAATTTTTTTGGAGGTTTTATGAAGAAATTTTTGCTCGCAATGCTCGTGCTCATAATCGCGGCGGCGGGATTTATCTTTTGGCTTTTTGAACGCGACGCCGACGGCGTGCCGATTTTGGTTTATCACCGCGTCAGCGACTCCGACGACAATCCCCAAACGCTTAAGGTTGCCGACTTCGAGGCGCAGATTAAATTTCTTGCCGATAACGGCTACAAAGTCATTATGCCCGACGACCTGCTTGACGCGTGGGAGAAGGGAAAAACTTTGCCCGATAAGCCCGTGCTGATAACTTTCGACGACGGACACGAAGATATTTACAAAAATGTTTTCCCAATTTTGCAAAAGTACAACATGCGGGCGACGGTTTTTATTGTGACGGATCATGTCGGCATGAATGATTATTTGTCGTGGGATTTTGTGCGGGCGTTGCAGAACGGCGGCTATTTCGATTTTCAAAGCCACACTGCAAGTTATAAAAATTTGACGCAACTCAAGCCCGATAAACTCTGGAATGAAATTTACGGCTCCAAGCAGGCGATTGAGTGGGCTTTGCAAAAACCCGCGAAGTTTATCGCCTATCCCGACGGCAAATACAGCGTCGAAGCGGAAGAAACTTGTAAGGAATGCGGCTTCCGCGCAGGTTTTATCGAAGATTATGGGCTGGCGAAAAATGGTGATGATAATTTTGTATTGACGCGAATTCCCGTCATGGGCTCCAATTCGCATACGCTTTTGAGGTTTCAACTGCGTTTGAAATGCTCGCCGATTTTCGCGCCGATTAATCGCTTTAAAAATGACATTGCCGAAGGTAATCCCGAAGTTGCCGATTTAATTTTTATTCCTTAAAAAATTTATATCAGAGGAGACGCCATGGAAAATTTTGCAGAGTTGACGACGGAGAAAATCAATCCCGCGACGATTAATATCGACAAGTGTACGACGCTTGAAATGGTCCAACTTATCAACGACGAAGATAAAAAGGTTGCGACGGCGGTCGAAAATGTTTTGCCGGAAATTGCACGTGCGGTTGACGCGATTGCCGAAAGTTTTTCTCGCGGCGGCAGATTGTTTTATATCGGCGCGGGAACTTCGGGTCGGCTCGGAGTTTTGGACGCCTCGGAATGCCCGCCGACTTTCGGAGTTTCGCCCGATATGGTTCAAGGTTTAATTGCGGGCGGCGAAGGGGCTTTGATTAAAGCCGTCGAAGGCGCGGAGGATAATCGCGCTCTTGCCGAAAAAGATTTATCCGATAAAAATTTCTGCGCGGAAGATATTCTTGTCGGTATCACGGCTTCGGGCAGAACGCCTTACGTTTTGGGCGGCATCGACTTCGCAAAAAAAATCGGCGCGATAACCGTTGGCATTTCCTGCGTTGAAAATTCCGCGCTTGCAAAAGTCGTTGACATTGCGATAACGCCGATAACCGGCGCGGAGGCTTTGACGGGCTCCACTCGCATGAAAGCCGGCACTGCGACCAAAATGGTGCTCAACATGCTCACGACGGCGGCAATGATTAAAATCGGAAAAGTGCGTTCAAATTTAATGGTTTGTGTTCAGGCGACAAACGATAAACTTCGCGACCGCATTAAAAGAATCAACGGAATGATTTAATATAAAAATTTTTCTCTTCCAAAGGAGATAATTCTATGCAGAACGGTATATCAATTTACGCAGGTCTCGATTACGACAGCGAAGAAAATCTTTCTCTGATTGAGACGGCGGCAACTTTAGGCTTCAAACGCCTTTTTACTTCCGCGCAGATTCCGGAGGCGACCGACGCTGAAACTTTTCAAGACGATTTCGCCGAAATTTTAATGACCGCCACAATCAACGGCTTTGAAATTATCCTCGACGTGAACGCCGATAATTTTTCACAATACGATATCGACGGGCTGACATTGCGCCTTGATGACGGCTTTGCTCCCGAACAGGTTGCCGAGATAAGCCGCGCAAGAAAAATTATGCTCAACGCCTCGACTGTCACGGAAAAATTTTTAAATAAACTTCTCGAACTCGGCGCGAACTTCGATAATATTGCCGCGTTGCACAACTTTTATCCGCATTCCTGCACGGGGCTCGACACTTATTTTTTCGACAATCAAAATCGCATTCTCCACGACTTCGGAATTCAAGTCGGCGCGTTCGTTCCAAGTAAGGACGGCAAGCGGCGACTTCCTTTGCGCGAAGGACTTCCGACTTTGGAGGACTGCAGAAAATTTTCTACCGATTTATCCGCGAGATTTTTGGCAACTCTCAGCGTAGATTTTATTATAATCGGCGACGGGCAACCCACTCGCGAAGAACTTCTTGCCGTGGCGTCAATTCAAAGCGATGAAGTTATTCTCCATGCGCAACTTTTGAGCAATGACTTGACGACCGTTGAAATTTTAAGCAATCATTTTACTCGCCGCGCAGATGTAGCAAAATCCGTAATTCGGGCGGCGGAAGGGAGGCAAATTTTTAAAGAAGTTGGCGGAAAAATCCCGCCCGATAATAATTTGACGATTGAGCGCAGTTTCGGCGACATTACCATTGACAACGACAAATTCGGGCGATATGCGGGTGAAGTTCACATTGTGCAGGACATTCTTCCCGCTGACGAGCGCGTCAACATTGCGGCGCACATTTTGGAGGAGGAAATTTTCTTGATGGGTTACATTAAACCGCGTCAAAAATTTTCTTTTAAATTCGTTTGATTCAATTCACAAAAATAATTCAAGAAGCCATTAACCACTTCGCATTTGCATCCACATTTCGGACAGAAAACTTTTTTTGAACCTTCAAGCCGAGCCAAAAGTTTTCGTTTGATTGTCTGATTTAATCGGAGGCTGATGCGATGAATCTTAAAACTTTCATAACTGCCGCTGCTCTCTTTGCACTTTTAAGCGGCAATGCTATTGCTTCACCTACCCTTTCAAAAAATTCGCGGGGAAATGACGTTTTAACTTTGCAGAAAAAACTTTATCTTATCGGCTACGAGATAACCGAGCTGGACGGGGTTTTCGGCAACGAAACCGAACGTGCCGTTACCGCCTTCCAGAAGGATCAGAAAATCACGGTAACGGGCGTTGTAACAAACGTCACGTGGCGTGCCTTGAAAAAGGCTAAAGAAAAAAAAGGACGCGTTCTCCCCGAAATAAAAACGGTTCCTGCTGTCGTCACAAAAAATACTTTAGGCTCCGCGCTTTTCGGCGAAACTTTTATGACTAAAGCTCAAGGCGCGGCGATTGTGGCGACTGCCAAAACTTTTATTGGTGTACCTTACGTTTTCGGCGGGATGACTCCCGCAGGTTTTGATTGTTCGGGACTTTTACAATATGTTTTTAAATTGAACGGGTTCACCATTCCGCGGCTTGCCGACGAGCAATACTATCTCGGACGCAAAGCGGAAGTCAGTAAACTCTCGCCCGGCGACTTGGTATTTTTCACGACTTATACCGACGGCGTTTCACATTGCGGAATTTACGTCGGCAACGGAAAATTTTTGCATGCCTCGTCAAGTCGCGGCGTTATGATAAATAATTTAACTGACGAATATTGGAAACCTCGATTCGTCGGCGCGAAAAAACTAGTCAGCGATTAAGAAAACTTTTGGTTGCGGCTTGAAAAAAATCTGTGGACTGATTGGCGAAAAAAATATATGCTCTTCAATAACCGAAGGGCAATATTTTTTTTAGGGAAAGGGGAAATGGAAATGGGAAAAATTTCTGTTGTTGGTATCGGACCGGGCGGACTTGACGAGATGACTCCGCGGGCGCGTCAAGCTATCGAAAATGCCGAAGTCGTCGCGGGTTACAACACCTATATTCGGCTGATTGAAAAAATTCTCGGCGGGAAAAAAATTATCGGGCGGGCAATGATGCAGGAGATTGAGCGTTGCCGCCTGGCGATTGAAGAAACTTTGTCGGGAAAAAATGTCGCGGTCATATCCTCCGGCGACGCGGGAGTTTACGGCATGGCGGGGCTTGTCGTTGAAATGATTTTGAATTTGCCCGAAAAAAATCGTCCGCAGTTTGAAATTATCGCGGGCGTTTCGGCAGTCAATGCGGCGTCGGCAATTTTGGGCGCACCGCTTATGAACGATTTCGCCGTTATAAGTCTCTCTGATTTAATGACGCCGTGGGAAATTATAAAAAAACGCGTGCGAGCCGCCGCGCAGGGCGATTTTGTCATTGCGCTTTACAACCCGAAAAGCAAACGCCGCGTCACTCAACTCGACGAAGTTCAAAAAATTTTGCTGGAGTATCGCGAAAAAAATACGCCCGTCGGTATCGTGACAAACGCGGGGCGCGAAGGCGAATCAAAAATTATTTCGACGCTGGAAAATTTCACTCGCGAAGAAATTAATATGTTTTCATTAGTTTTAATCGGCAACTCTCAAACTTTCGTCAAGGCGGGCTTTATGATGACGCCGCGTGGGTATAACGTATAAAAAAATCCTCCCGCAGGAGGAAATATTCAAGGCTCAATTAATTCTGCCAAGGTTTGAAAAAGATGTTCGGGTTCAACAGGCTTTGATAAATGCGCGTTCATGCCCGCCTGCAACGACCGCTGAACGTCCTCGTCGAAGGCGTTGGCTGTCATTGCGATTATCGGAACTTTTTTTGCGTCGGGGCGGTTGAGTTCGCGAATTGTCTCCGTGGCTTTGAGCCCGTCCATTATCGGCATTCTTATATCCATTAAAACCGCGTCGAAATAATTTTCCGCGGAATTGGCGAAGGCGTTGACTGCCTCCTGACCGTTGGGCGCGTGTTCGACTTCCATGCCGCGCATTGACAAAATCATTATCATTATCTCCGCGTTGACGGGCATATCTTCCGCCAAAAGAATTTTGCGCCCTTCCAACTCAGCGAGCTTTTTTTCCGGCTCGTTGAGATTTTTTTGTTCCAAAGCTTGATGAAATTCCTTGACGACGGTTGAGGCGAAAAGCGGCTTTGCCATAAATCTGTCGACGCCCGCCGCCATTGCCTCTTCGATAACGTCATCCCAACTGTAGGAAGTCAGAATTATAATCGCGGCTTCGTTGCCGATAAGTTCTCTGACTTGCCGCGTGACTTTGATTCCGTCTTCGTCGGGCATTTTTAAATCAATCATCAAAATATTATAAAGTTCATGCCGCGCCCGCTTGAGTCGGATTTTTTCAATCGCCTCGCGCCCGCTCAAAGAAATTTCTGCGGAAATACCGACTTCCTCCAAAACCAATTTTGCATGTTCGCAAGCAATCGGGTCGTCGTCGACGATTAAAACGCTTAAATCGTTGACGTTAATTTTTTTGCCCTTGACGGAGTCAGCAGTCTTTTGCGAATTGCGCAGGGTAACGTTGACAGTGAATTGCGAGCCGACAGCTTTTTTGGATTTAACGGAGATATTGCCGTTCATTGTCTCGACGATATTTTTTGCAATCGCCATGCCGAGCCCGGTGCCGCCATAAGCGTTGGAAGTTCCGGAATCCTCTTGGCTGAAAGGCTCAAAAATTTTCGGCAGATATTCTTCGTCAATGCCAATGCCTGTATCCTTGACGACAAAGCGGAGCGTCGATTTATCCTCGAAATGCGCGACTTCCTCAACGGAAAAAGAAATTGTCCCGCCCTTGTCCGTGAATTTAATCGCGTTGCCGAGAATATTAATCAGAACCTGCTTGAGTTTCAATTCGTCGCCGATGTAAAAATCGGAAATATTTTTTGCAAGCGTACATTCGTATTTCAAACCTTTGTCGCGGCATTGCCCACCGACCATTGTATTAATTTGCTCCAACATGTCGCCGAAAGAAAATTCTTCGTTCTTTAAAACCATGCGCCCGCTTTCAATGCGGCTCATGTCCAAAATATCGTTGATAATGCCGAGCAAATGGCGTGCACTCGTTCCGATTTTTTCAAGGTACTCGCGGATTTTTGAAGATAAATCCGGCTCCTTAAGCGCAATGCTGTCCAAGCCGATAATTGCATTCATCGGAGTTCGGATTTCGTGACTCATGCTTGAAAGGAACGTGGTTTTGGCGACGTTGGCTTGATTGGCGATCTCCAGCGCGTTTTTAAGCTGTTCATTTTTTGCGAATTGCGCCCGCTGAATTTTTGTCGTGTCGCTTTTGAGTAGGATATAAAATTTCGCTTCCTTGTCGACAAGATAAAAAACAAATCGCTTGTGATAAATTTCGCCTTCAATGAAACAATGAATATTAACTTCATAAGGTTCGTGCAGTTCCAAAGACTTTTCGATTTTGTCGAGGGTTAAGGCTTTATAAAATTTCTCGCGTTCCTCGTCCGAACCTGTCAAAGCCGGGCGAATTTGTTCGTTAAGATATTCTTCGTAACTGCCGGTGCGTTTCTTCGGGAAAATGCTGCCGTGCTGAATTGTTGATTCGTCGCCGATAACAACGCCGTAATTCCCGCCGACAATGTAAGTTATCATGTCGTATTGGTCGGCAAGGGCTTTGCTCAAAACGGTGTGGCTGACGACTTCGTTGTTGTAATCTTGTTCAGTTGCGAAGGCGATAATATCTTCCGTTTCGGGGTCGCGGCGCAGGGTGACGCTGTAATTTACAAAGCACTCGCGACCGTTGGGGCGGCGGCTGAAAAAAACCGCGGCTTGCGTATTTTGCCCCGCCGCGAAATTTTCCAAGAGAGTGTTTGTATTGAACTTTTCAATAAATTTTTTTCTGTCGCGCTCCAGAGGAAAATAACTTGCCCTTTGCTCAAATCGTTCGGAAACTTTCATGCCGCGCAGGTCAATGTCGTAAAGTTCGCGTCCGCGGCATTCCTCGACAATATCTTGCGTGAGATTCAGGCGCAGGGCAACCAAAGTAATGTCGGAAAAATTTTCCAACTCCTTGCGAACGCCTTCATAAAGAATTTTAGCGCGCTGTTCGTTTTGCTTAATTTTCGTCACGTTGAAGCAGTTGCAGTAGACATATTCGACGCCGTCATCTTCAAGGAAGGCGTAATGGACGTTTAACCAAATCCAATTTCCTTTAAGCGTCCGCTGACGAAAAGTCAAATGATTCTTGCCGCCCCGCGTAACTTTGTTGCTGAAAAGATAAATGACTTTCTCGCGGTCGGCGGGGTGAACGCTTTCTGTCGGAAAATTTTTTTCGCGCTCGATAAATTCTTCCGCAGTGCCTTCCTGCATTTCGGCGAATTCCTGCGAACACCACACAGGGAAATATTTTCCGTTTTCGGTCACGCGCATGATGACTGCATTATTGTCCAGCGAGTCAAAAATTTTTTCGTAAAAACTCGGCTTAAAATCCAGCATCAAGACCAGTCCTTAGAGCTCGGAAACCAATTTGTCGCGCAGTTCTTTAATCGGCTTGTAAATCGTCACGTAATCGACAGCTTCTTTGCTACGCAACTGTTCGGTCATTTCGGAAATCGGTTTATATATCGGGGTTATGGCGAGGTTGCCGACGACGCCTTTAATAGCGTGTGCTTGCTCGAAGGCTTCTTCCAAATTGCCCGCCGCCAATGCTTTTTCCAATTTGTCGAAAGCGTCGTTCTTGAGTCCCATTCCTAACATACGGAAATAAAATTTTTCCATGTTCATGCAACGCGAAAGTCCTTCTTTGGTATTTACGCCATATTCCTGAAGTTTCTGAATGGTGAGCATAAAAATTTCCTCCTTAGAAATTGAATAAATTATTACGATAAGAATTATAACAGGTAGATTTGAAAATGACAAAAGAAAATCGCGGGCTTTAAAAGTTTTTTTAAACCTGCGCGCCAAAAAATCTTGCCGATTCTTGCCAAAATGTTTCAAATGTTTTAATCTGCCTTAGAAATTTTTTATTCAAAACAAGGGAGGTTTTTTTATGGCAGAATACAATAACTCCGATAACAACTCGGTTGTTTCCGGAAGTAGCGGTGCCGACACGATTTATAACAGCGACGATACCGTGACAGTCAATGCGCTTGGCGGCGGCGACGAAATTGAAAACACAGGAACAACGGTTTCCATTTCAGGCGGCGACGGCAACGACACGATTACCAATTACGGTACAGATGTTACAATCGATGGCGGGGCGGGCACCGACGACATTACCAATGGAAGTTCGGACGTTTCGATTAACGGCGGTGCAGCTAATGACACAATTACCAACGACGGCTCTGACGTGACAATCAACGGCGGCGCAGGTAATGACTCGATTATTAACAATTCAAATTACGAAGTTTTATTTCAATACGATTCGGGCGGCGGCAACGATTCTATCGTCGGCTTTAACGAAAACTCAACGCTTCAAATTTCGTCGGGGACGGGAAGTGTAATTTCGGACGGCACAGATATTTTTGTTGCCGTGGGAAGCAACACAATTACTTTGGAAGAAACTTTCGGATTGACAGATTTTAATATCGTTGATTCGAGCGGGAAAAAATTGGAGGGGATTGAAATAAAAATAACAGCAGACGGCAATCCGATAAACAACTCCTACGAAAATGCGACGATAACCGGCAGTAGCAGTGGCGACGACATTACCAATTATGCCGACAAAGTCACGATAAACGGCAACGCTGGCTCCGATACCATTACAAATTCCGGTGCAAGCGTCATAATTGACGGCGGCGCAGGGGACGATACCATTTCCAACGACGGCGAAAATACTTCAATAACCGGCGGCGCAGGAGCGGACGAAATTGAAAACAACAGCGATAATGTCACGATTAACGGCGGCGCAGGAGAAAATGCCATTTCAAACAGCGGTCAAAATGTTTTGTTCCAATATGGCTCCGGTGGCGGCGCAGATTATATCAGCGGCTTTAACGACACTTCGACTTTGCAAATTTCATTGAACGACAGTAGCATTAAAAACATAACTTCGGACGCTGTAGATCTTTTTGTCGCTGTTGGGAGCAATACCATTACTTTGGGCGGAGCTTTCGGACTTGATACAATAAATATCGTCAATTCGGTCAGGAGCGCGATTTCTTTTAATTTTACGGGCACGGACGGAGCTGACAGCGTCGACAATTATTTTGCAAACGTTTCAATCCTTGGCGGCTCAGGAAAAGACACGATTAACAATTACGGCGCAAGCGTCACGATTGACGGCGGCGCAAGTGTCGATTCAATTTATAACGAAGGTTTGGAAGCACAGATAAACGGCGGCGCGGGCAACGATACCATTACAAACAGCGGCTCCAATGTCACAATCAACGGCGGCGCAGGTAACGACTCAATTATAAACACGGGCTCCGAAATTGTTTTCCAATACAGCGCAGGCGAGGGCAACGATTCTATTCAAGGCTTTGATTCAAATACGACGTTGCAACTTTTATCGGGCAGTATCACGAGCGCAACCACTGACGGAGCAAATCTCTCCTTTGTTATCGGGAGCAATACGCTCACGATTGAGGACGGCTTCAATCTCGGCGCGGTTAATATCGCTGATTCTGAAGGAAAGGAAATTTCCTTGTCGGGTATCGAACTTATCGGCACAGGCGACGCCGACGATATTACCAATTCTACTGAAAATGTCACGATCAGCGGGCTCGGCGGTGACGATACCATTTCCAATTCTGCCGAAAATGTTTCGATAAATGGCGGCGCGGGCGCAGATGAAATTTCCAACAATATCGCAAATGTTACAATCAACGGCGGCGCGGGCAACGACACCATTGCCAACAGCGGCGCAAGTGTTTTATTCCAATACACTTCCGGCGAAGGCAACGATTATATCAGCGGCTTTGATTCAACTTCGACGCTGAAAATTTTGTCGGGCAGTGTCAACAGTTTAATTTCGGACGGCTCGAATATTTTTGTTGCGGTTGGGAGCAACAATACACTGACTTTGGAAAGTGCCTTCGGTCTCGAAACGCTGAATATCATTAATTCAAGCGATAACCAAGTTGAATTAAACTTTTTGGGTACGAAGGACGCTGACTCCTTTACAAATTCATTTAGCAACGCGACAATCAGCGGGCTCGGCGGCGACGATTATATCAACAACACTGCCGAAAACGTCTCGATAAACGGCGGCGACGGCGCAGACGAAATTTCCAATGACGGTTCCAACGTCACAATCAGCGGCGGCGCAAGCTCCGACAATATCACCAACTACGCCGATAAAGTTACAATAAGCGGCGACGCCGGAGACGATACCATTGCCAACAGCAGCGGCTCCAACGTCCTTATTAATTACACTTCGGGCGACGGCAACGATCTGATTCAAGGGCTGGACGCAAATTCAACTTTTCAGGTTTTGGGCGACAGCATTAAAAATGTAACTTCGGACGGCACAAATCTTTTCTTGTCTATCGGCAGTAATGTTGTCACGTTGGAAAATGCTTTTGATTTAGAAAGGCTCAACGTCTTTAATCCCGACGGAACCGCGCCTTCATTTAATTTTGTCGGCACGAGCGAAGATGAAAGCGTCGATAATTATTTCGATAATGTTTCAATTCTCGGCGACGCGGGCAACGATACCATTACAAACAATGGCTTAAACGTGACAATCGACGGCGGCGCGGGTGCTGACGTAATTTCCAATGAAACGACAAATATCGAGATAACCGGCGGCGCGGGTTCCGATTCCATTACCAACAACGGCGAAGGCGTCAAGATCGACGGCGACGCAGATAATGATTACATTGAAAATTATGGCGAAAGTGTCGTAATAGACGGCGGCGCGGGTGAGGATACCATTTCCAACAGCGGCGAAAACGTCACAATCAACAGCGGCGCAGGAAACGATACCATTACGAACTACAGCGAAAATGTTTTGTTCCAATATAGCTCCGGCGACGGCAACGATCTTATTCAAGGCTTTAATGAAAACACGACGCTTCAAATTACGTCGGGCAATGTTGACAGCATAATTTCGGACGGAACAAATATTTCTTTAGCTGTCGGCAGTAACATTGTTACCTTGGAAGAATCTGCCGGCTTTGAATTGCTTAACGTCATTAATTCAAGCGGAAGCCAAATCGATTTAAATATTTCGGGCACGGCGAATGCGGATTCTTTTAACAACAGATTTAGCAACGCGACAATCAGTGCGCTCGGCGGCGACGACTACATTTCCAACGGCGGCTCCAACGTCATAATTGACGGCGGCACAGGCACAGACGAAATTATCAACGAGGGAATTTTTGTCACGGTAAACGGCGGCGCGAATGACGATACCATTACCAACAACAGCGCGAGTGCTTTAATCAACGGCGACGCAGGAAATGACGACATTACCAACAATTCCGATAACGTCACGATTAACGGCGGCGCGGGAAATGATACCATTACCAACAACTCGTCCGAAAATGTTCTGTTCCAATACAGCGCGGGCGAAGGCAATGATTCTATTGTCGGCTTTAATGACAGCTCGACTTTGCAAATTTTATCGGGCAGTATAAAAAGCGTAACTTCAGATGCCACAGATATTTTTGTTGCCGTCGGAGACAATACAATCACTTTGGACGGCGGCTTTGCTTTGACCTCGTTGAATTTTGCTGACAAGGACGGAAACGCGCTTTCATTGAGCGGCATTGAAATTGTAGGCACAGAGGAAGCTGATACATTCACCAACAATTTCAACAACGCGACGATAAACGGCAACGGCGGCGGCGATGACATTACCAATTACGGCGCAAATGTTATTGTCAACGTCGGCGAAATCGATAATGTCATTAATAACTACGGCGCGAGCGTTATCATTAACGGCGGCGCAAGCGCAGATAACATTACCAACGAAGGCGCGAACGTCACAATCAACGGCAACGGCGGCGACGATTTAATTAGCAACAACGGCGGCTCCAACATCTTGATTAATTACAATTCGAGCGACGGCAATGACGCCATTTATGGCTTTAATGAAAATTCGACGCTTCAAATTTCGGGCGACAGTGTAAAAGCTGTAACTTCGGACGGCACAAGCCTTTTCTTGTCGATTGGCGACGCCACAATTACTTTGGACAATACCTTTGATTTAGAAGTGCTCAATGTCTTTAATCCCGACGGGAACAGAATTTCCTTTAACTTTGTCGGCACGAGCGACGCAGATACCGTTAGCAACTTCTTCAACAACATTTCGGTAAATGGCGGCGGCGGCTCCGATGCTATCGAAAATTACGGTGTAAATGTCACGATAGACGGCGGCGCAGATAATGACGAAATTAGCAACAGCAGTAATTCTGCTGTAATCAATGGCGGCGCGGGCGACGATACCATTTTCAACAGCAATGGCGAAAATGTTCTGTTCCAATACAGCGCGGGCGGCGGCTCCGATCTTATTCAAGGCTTTAATGAAACTTCGACATTGCAAATAACTTCGGGCACAGTAAAAAATATAACTTCGGATAACTCAAATATTTTCGTTGCAGTCGGCGAAGATACTGTAACTTTGGAAAATGCATTTAATCTCGCCACGATTAATATTGTCAATTCGGTCGGGAGCGCGGTCTCGTTTAATTTCACGGGCACGGACGAAGCCGACAGCCTCGACAATTTCTTTACCGGCATTTCAATCGACGGCGGCGCGGGTGACGATACCCTTTCCAACAAAATTGAAAACGTCACAATCAACGGCGGCGCGGGTAACGATTCAATTTACAACGAAAACGCGACCATAACAATCGACGGCGGCGCGGGCAACGACACAATTACCAACAGCGGCGCAAATGTCTTGTTCCTTTACAGCGGCGGCAATGACCTTATCCAAGGCTTTACCGATTCTTCAACGCTGAAAGTTTCGGCGGGCGATATTGACAGCATAACTTCAAACGGCGTGGATATTCTCGTTACAGTCGGCGAAGATACCTTAACGCTGGAATCTGCTTTTGAACAATTAGGCACGCAGATAAATATCCTTAAACAAGACGGAACTGCAGTTTCATTGGATGGCATTGAAATTATCGGCACGGAGGAAGCCGACACGTTTACTAGCAATACCGATAAAGTTACAATCAAAGGACTTGGCGGAGACGACACCATTGACAACGGCGGCTTGAGTGCTGTAATTGACGGCGGCGACGGTGCGGACGAAATTAATAACTCCGCTTTGTACGTGTCGATCAACGGCGGCAAGGGCAATGACAACATTACCAACGGTTATGAAGACGTTACGATCACCGGCGGCGAAGGCAACGATACCATTTCCAACAATGCTAATGAAAATGTTCTGATTCAATACAGCGCAGGCGAGGGCAGTGATTCTATCGTCGGCTTTAATGAAAATTCGACGCTTCAAATTTTGTCGGGCAGTATAAAAAGCGCGGCCTCGGACGGCGCAAATCTTTTCTTGACAATCGGAAACGATACAATCACGCTGGACAGTGCTTTTAATCTCAACGTCATGAACATTATCCAGGCGGACGGAACTCAATTCCCATTAAATATTTCGGGCACAGAGGACGCCGATACATTTAATAATTACTTCAGCAACGCGACAATCAGCGGGCTCGGCGGCAGTGATTACATTTACAACACCGGTTCCAATGTCATAATCAACAGCGGCGAAAATGACAACGAAATTTACAACGAAGCTTCTAAAGTCACGATAAACGGCGGCGCAAACAACGAACGCATTACCAACAACGGCGCGAGTGCTTTAATCAATGGCAACGCCGGAGACGACGAAATTACAAGCAGTGAAAATTTTGCCACAATCAACGGCGGCGCAGGTAACGACACCATTGAAAATAGCGGCGCGAGCTCCTACATTTACGGCGACGAAGATGACGACGCAATTACCAATAACGGCAAAAATGTCGTGATTGAAGGCGGCGCGGGTGACGATTCAATTACAAACAACAATGATAATGCCACAATCGCGGGCGGCACGGGCAACGATACCATTTCCAATAACGCGAGCTACGAAGTTTTATTCCAATACCGCGCAGGCGACGGCAACGATTTGATTCAAGGCTTCAACGATTATTCGACGCTTCAAATTTTGTCGGGCAGTATCAAAAGCGCAACTTCAGACGGCACAGATATTTTCTTGGCAATAGGCGACTCCACAATCACGCTTGAAAATGCTTTGGGCAATAAATTAAATATTGTCAATCAAAATGGCGCGGGTATTTCATTGGGCGGCGTTGAAGTCGTCGGCACGGAAGACGCCGATACATTCAATAATCCTGCCAATAACGTGACAATCAACACTTTCGGCGGCGACGATACTGTCAACAACAGCGGCTCCAATGTCATAATCAACGGCGGCGACGGCGCGGACGAATTTATCAACGACGGAACTTTTGTCACGATAAACGGCGGCGCGAGTAATGACAACATTACCAACAACAGCGGAAACGTTTTAATTAACGGCGACGCGGGCGACGATTTAATTACCAACAACAGCGGCGATTTCGAGAACATTACGATAAACGGCGGCGCAGGCAACGACGACATTACCAACAACGGCGCAAAGGTTTTAATCAACGGCGACGCGGGCAACGATTTGATTACCAACAATGACTACGGCGAAAACTCCACAATCGCCGCGGGCGCGGGCAACGATACAATTAACAATTCCGCCGCAAATGTTCTCTTCCGTTACGGCGGCGGCTCCGACCTTATTCAAGGCTTTAACGATACTTCGACGCTCCAAATTATGTCGGGGACTATCAGCAAGATAACTTCGGACGGCACAGATATTTTTGTTGCTGTCGGACAAGATACGCTCACTTTGGAAAATGGTTTTAACCTCAACGCCATTAATCTCGCGGATTCTGCCGGAAACTCAATCGCATTTGAAGGCATGGAAATTGTCGGCACAGAAGAAGTCAATTCATTTACCAATCCCTTTGACAAAGTGGCGATAATCGGGCTCAGCGGCGATGACTACATTTACAACAGCGGCGCAAGCGTGACAATCAACGCGGGCAAAGGCAACGATTACATTTCCAACGAAGGCGCAAGTGCTTTCATTAAATATGCCGAGGGCGACGGAAATGATACCATTATTGGCTTTAACGCAACTTCTACTTTGCAAATCGGCGACGGCACGGGAACTTATTCGACAGTCAAAAATGACAACGATATTATTGCAACTGTCGGAGAAAGTTCGATAACCTTGAGCGACGCGGCAACCTTAACAAGCCTCAACATTTTGGGCAAAAAAGTTTCTGCGGGATACGGTTGGGAATTTAACGGAACGTCGGCGATTTACAATATATCCGACGAAGAAACTTTAGCGGTTTTGAGCGGCGTAAATTCTTCTTCGACGCTGGAAGATTACAACGAAGGCATAATACTTTCGGCTAATAATTTTGCGGATAATGTTTCGGTTATCTCAAGCGCGGCTCGCAAATTTGAACTGACTGCGGGCAATTATTCTGGCAAAACGTTCAGCGGCACTTCGCAGGGCGACACAATTACAAATGCCGGCTCAAATATTTCAATCGCGGGCGCGGGCGGCAACGATAAGATAAACAACAGCGGCGGCTCCGCAGTTTCAATCGCGGGCGGCACGGGCAGTGATTATGTCACGCTCGGCGGCGGCAGTAATATCTTCGTCTATACGAGCGGCGACGGTAAAGACATTCTCTACAGCTTCGACAGCACCGATAAAATTCAAATTATCGGCGCGACGGAAGTTGAGGACAGCGTCAAAAATAAAGACGTGGTGTTCAAGGTCGGTAGCGGTACAATCACGGTTAAGAACGCGGCAACGGACGACGGCATTGTAATTACGCTTGTCGGCGCGGACGGCGGAACAATTTCGGAAAACACCTACACGACGAACGGAATTATCAGCGGCGACACGATTGAACTTTCAGCGAATTTAAAGCGGCAATACGCTCAACCGAGCGGCATAAGCGTTGTTGACGGCTTCCTTGTCAAGTCGTCGATAAGAATAACGGGAAGTTCCTTGACGGGCGGCACGTTGACGGGCGGCAAAGCCAAAGACACTTTGATAAGCGGCACGAATAATTTCATGCTGACGGGCGGCAAGGGCAATGACTTGTTCGTTTACGGTGGCGGCAACGACACGATAACCGACTACAACCAAAAGGGACAAGGTTCGGACAGAATAAGCGTTGCGAGCGGGCTCACTTATTCGGGCTACTCTTTTGACGGCTCCGACGTGATTTTGAATTACGGAAGCGGCAACACGTTGAGAATTGTTGACGGCAAAGACAAAAAAATCACGTTCGCGGCAAGAAAATTGACTTCAAACATTTACAACGATGTCGGCGTTTTTGATGGCAAGATGAAATCCGTAACACTTGCGGCGAGTACAAATGCGAGTTTCAGAGCGGCAAGTTATTCCAAGCTCGCGACAATCGACGCCTCAGCAACCGGCGCAATAAGGCTTCTCGGCAACAATAAAGCCAATTACATTACCGCCGGCAACAGCGGCTCAACATTAATCGGCGGCAAGGGTAAAGATACACTCGTCGGCGGTAGCGGCACGGACATTTTCGTTTACGAAAACAAGAGCGGCAATACAATTATCAACAATTACGGGCAAGGCGATATTGTAAGCCTCGGTAGCGGCGCGAGCATTTCGCAAGTCACGCTTAAAAGGGACGACGTTATCTTCAAAGTCGGCACCAACAAAATAACGGTTGAGGACATGGCAAAATCGCAATTCACTTTCGTTGAAGGCGGCGTGACGAAAACTTACGACAACGGGAATTTGATAAGCGGCACTTCCGTTACGTTGCAATCGGGCTACAAGGGCGCATTCACCCTTACAAACACTGCTTATCAAAATGTAAGCGCGGAACTCGGCACGAAGGCAGTTCAGCTGATTGGCAACGCGTCAGCCAACTCGTTAATCGGCGGCAGGGGCAAAGATTCACTCTTCGGCGACGCAGGAAATGATACGCTCTGGGGCGGCAAGGGTAATGACACGCTCACCGGCGGCGCGGGCTTCGACACTTTCATTTATCAGGCGGGCGGCGGTACCGACGTTATCACCGACTACACGAGCGGCGACCTTTTGCAAATCCTCAACAAGAAAGGCAACACCGGCGATTTCAAACATTCAACGTTCAGTGACGGCATCTTGACGCTTTCGATAAGCGGCGGCGGCAAAGTCATATTGACGGGCGTCAGTGAATCGACTTCCTTTAACATCAACAACAAAACTTACAGTATCAGCGGCAATTCTTTAAACAAATAAAAAATCTGCGCGGAAAAAATTTTTATCCCTCTGCAAAACGCGGAGGGATTTTTTTGTTGATAAGTCGCGTCGAAATATTCTGCGATTGATAAAATGGAAAATTAATGTTATAGTTCAAAGCAAAATAATTTTGGCAATTTGTCCAGCCGATTGATTATAAAAAATTTTAAGGAGCGTGAAGAGCTTGACGGAGAAAGAAAAAATGCTCGCGGGACAATGGTACAACGCAAACTTTGACGCAAAACTGGCGGAGGAGCGTGCGATAGTTAAAGATTTTTGCTTGGAACTCAACGCGACGCGAATGCAGGATTTTCCTCGGCGCAGAAAAATTTTGCGGGAGATTTTGCCGAACGTCGACGTGGACGCCGTGGAAATTTTATCGCCGTTCATGGTTGACTACGGTTACAATATTTTTCTCGGCGCGGGAACTTTTCTGAATCATAATGTTTATCTCATGGACTGCGCCCAAATTCGACTCGGCAAAAAAGTTTTCGTCGGACCGAATTGCGGCTTTTACACGGCGATTCACCCGCTCGATATTATAAAGCGCGCTGAAGGTTTGGAAATTGCAAAGCCGATTGTCATTGGTGACGACGTTTGGATTGGCGGCGACGTGACGATTTTGCCGGGCGTCAAGATCGGGAGCGGCACGGTTATCGGCGCAAAATCTCTCGTGACAAAAGATATTCCCGAAAATGTTATGGCGTTCGGAAATCCTTGTCGGGTCGTGAAAAAAATTGGCTTGGAGACTTTGCTTGTATGACTCGCGATAAAAATTTTTATTGGCAACTCTTCAAATCAACATTTATTGTCAGCATGTTCACGGTCGGCGGCGGCTACGTGATAATTCCTTTGCTCAAAGCCAAATACGTCGACGAATACCATTGGATAAGCGACGAAGAAACTTTGAACATGGTAGCAATCGCGCAGTCAACGCCGGGCGTCATGGCGGTGAATACGGCGATAATGTTGGGCTATCGTATGGCGGGAGTTTTGGGCGCGTTGACGGGAATGTTTGCAACCGTCCTGCCGCCGCTGATTATAATTACAATCGTCGCAACGTTTTATGATCTCGTCGCAGAAAACGAATATGTTCAGCTCGTCTTGAAAGGAATGCAATGCGGCGCAACGGCTCTGCTTTTGAACGTGGCGATTGACCTACTCAAAAAACAATTCTCAAAAAAACTTCTCCTGCCGATTGTGATAATTGTCGGAACTTTCGTCGCGAATTTATTTTTTGGCGTGAATATCATGATTCTAGTTGCGATTGACGGCGTCATTGGATTTTTCCTTCTGCGCGATAAAAAATATGAATAAAAAAATCTCCCCTTAAGGCTTTCTTTACAAAGATTAAACGCGTTTGTATAATAAAAAAGCTGTCATTAAGTTTTAAAACTCCTCTTGTGAGGGGTAAAATTTTTTTGGGCGATAATAAGGAGGATTTAAAAAATGAAAGTTATATTGCAGGAAGATGTTAAAAAAGTCGGTGCAAAGGGCGAAGTCGTCGAAGTTTCGGACGGCTACGGGCGCAATTATCTTTTGCCGAGAAAGTTGGCAGTCGAAGCTAACGTTGCAAATTTAAATTCGGCGAAAGTCAAGGCGGAAAATAAAGCTCGCAAACTTCAGCGGGAGGCGGACGAAGCTAAGCTTTTGGGGGCGCAACTCGAAAAAATTTCCGTGAAAATTCCGGTTAAAATCGGCAAGGACGGAAAACTTTTCGGCTCGGTCAGCGGCTCCGACGTTGCAAAGGCTCTCAAGGAAAATCATTCGCTCAACGTCGACAAGCGCAAAATTTCGATTCAAGGCAACGTGACGGGCGCGGGCATTTATGACGCGGTTATCAAACTTCACCCCGAAGTTACGACGAAAATTAAAATTGAAGTCACAGAAGGATAATCTGGTTTTCTTTTAACTAAATTGGGAGGCGAGGAATTGAACAGAGTAAGCGTTTTTGCCAGACGCCGCCGAATAAAAAATCTTGAGCAATGGACGCTTTATGCCATATTGGTCGAAGCTTTTTTCCTCGCGCTTTCCCCTTCTGTAGCGTCAGCGGCGGTTACGTTCGGCGTCATAACTTGGTTTTTCCGTTGTCAAATCGACACAAAATATAAAATCCGAGTTCTGCCCTTCGACGTGCCTGTTGCAATTTTTCTTCTAATCGGCGCGGCAAGCGTCTTTCTGTCGCCGGCGAGAAGTTTCCACCTGATTTACAATTACTTCATGCTCGTCGGCATTTACGGCTTGACATATTTAATCGTTGGACAATCAATCCGCAAACCCGAACAAGTCAGACAAATTGCAAAAGCACTGGGCGCGGCGGCAATTTTGGTTGTGCTGTGGGGATTTTTTCAATTTATCTTCGGCGTGGACGCGGCGGACGTAAAATGGACAGACCCCGATGCCTTCCCCGAATTGCGCAAAAGAATTTTCTCGACGCTGGAAAATCCTAACGTTTTGGCGGGCTACCTAGATATTTTTATTTGCTTGGCACTGGGTTTTTTGTCGAAAGTCGAACAACGTTCGCAGAAAATAATTTTAATCGCCGCGATAATTTTGCTCGCCGCTTGCCTGACAATGACTTATTCCCGCGGCGCGTTCCTTACAATAGCGATTATGTTTGCGGTTTACGGCGTGTTGCAAGATTGGCGAGTTTTAATTTTATTCGCGGCAGTCACGGGCTTAATTGCTTACAGCGATTCATCTTTCACGAACAGAATTTTATCCGCGTTTTCAATGCACGATTCTTCCGAAAATGTTCGCGTCGGCATTTGGGTCAGTACAAGCGCAATGATTTCCGATCACCCGTTCGCAGGTATCGGCTGGGGTGCTTATCAATTTGTTTATCCGCAGTACAATTACTACATTGCCGACCCCGACATAATTATTTATCACGCGCACAATATTTATCTGAACTACGCGGCGGAAGTCGGAATTGTCGGTGCGCTGGCTTTTTTCTGGTACTTTTTCGGGACGTTGCTTATGTCGCTCGCGCTCAGAAGTAACCAACGCTTTATCAAAATGGAAATTTTTTCGGGTATTTCCTTTGCAAGCGATTTGGCGGAGATAAAAACCGTGCTCGAAGATTTTTCAAATAAAGTTTTGGATTTGTTCGGCGAAAAAAAACCGACGCTCAAATTAAAAAAATCGCGCAAAAGTTATCGCGAAGTCGTTCACAACGAGGAAATGAATTTCAGCGACCACACGCGCAAAAAATTTGCCGACAAAAATAAAAATGTTGACGAAAACATTCCGGACGCCGATAAAACTGACGATAAAATTGACGATAAAAAATCGCCGTTAATCGATTGGAGCAACATAACAAAGATAAGCGACAAAAAATTTCTCGAAGGCTTTAAATTCGGTATCGGGCTTGCTTTTTTGTCAATGGCTCTGAACGGCTTGACGGACGATTTGCTTTTTAACATACAAAGTTCAATGCTCATGTGGATGTTGGGAGCTTTAGGCGCGGCAATTCATTTAATGCCGGAGGAAAACGACTCAAGGAGAAGGGGGCGACGCATTTGAAGAAAATAATTTCACAGGCAACGATTGACAGATTGCCGCTGTATTTCAGAACATTGCAGCTCGTGGAGGAAGAGGATATGCAAATAATTTCCTCGGACGAACTTGGGCGGCGGCTCGACATTACGCCCGAACAAATTCGCAAGGATTTGGCGACGTTCGGACAGTTCGGCAGGAAGGGAATAGGCTACGACGTGCACGAGCTGAAAAATAAAATCGGCAATATTCTCGGCTTGCATAATAATTGGCGGCTGGCGATTGTCGGAGTGGGTCATTTGGGCAGCGCACTTGCCAACTATGTAAATTTTGCGTCGCTGGGCTTTTCGGTCGTGGCATTGCTCGATAAAAATAAAAAAATTATCGGCAGTGAAGTCAACGGCATTGAAATTTCCGACTCGGAGCGCATGAAAGAAATTATTGAGGAAAAATCCGTGGATATTGGCGTCATAACGGTTCCTGCAAGTGAGGCGCAAGGCGTGGCGGAGCAACTCGTCGCGGCGGGCGTTAAAGGCATTTGGAATTTCGCGCCGACAAGAATCAGCGTGCCACCGACAATCCCGCTCGTCAACGAAGATTTATCAATCGGCTTGAGCGCGTTAAGCTATCACATGTCGCAGGATTGATTTGGAGGTTTGTAAATGCTGACAGTTTTAATGGTTTTGGACGCGATAATATCAATCGCGCTGATTTTGGTGATTTTGGGTCAAGAGGCGAAGTCGGGCGGCATGGGCGGCATGGACGGCGGCTCCGATACCGTTTTTTCGGGTAAAGCGCGGGGCATGGACGCCCTTTTGGCGCGAATAACCGTCATTCTCGGAATTTTATTCGCGGTCATCACTCTGATTATCGCAAAATTAACTATGTAAACTTTTTGGAGGAAAATATTTTGATTGATGGTGGACAACCTTTTTTAATGAAAGGCGGCTCAAGCGGCGTGTTGCTGATTCACGGCTTCACCGGCTTGCCCGCCGAACTTTTTTTGCTCGGAGATTTTTTAAATCAGCAAAATTTTACTGTGCTCTGCATGCGATTGGCGGGGCACGCAACCGACGAAAATAATTTAATGCGTACCACTCGCGACGATTGGTTTAATTCCGTTTTGGACGGATTTTTTATTCTGCGCGGGGTTTGCGATAAAATTTTTGTCGTCGGACATTCAATGGGCGGACTTTTGACTTTAAAGCTTGCCGCCGAACAAAAAATTTCTAAAATTGTCACGCTCGCCGCGCCGATTTTTATTGATGACGGGCTCGGATTAAAAAATTTGCCCCCTAAAGAGTTCTGCGGCAATGCTTGCATTGTTCAGCCGCGCAGAAAGTTAAATGACGTTCCGCAAGCCGCCAATGACGTTTATAAAAAAACGCCGCTGGTAAGCGTTCATGAACTCCTTGCCCTTATCAACGACGTAAAAAATCTCCTTCCGACCGTCAAAGCTCCGATTCTAATCATGCACGGCGAGGAAGATCATACCGCTCAACCGCGCAGCGCAAGATTTATCATGGATAACGTCGGCTCGGAACAAAAATTTATCACCACCGTTGCCAATTCCGGACATTTATTGCCCCTCGACGAAAACCGCGACTTCGTTTTTGAGGAAATTGCCAATTTTTTAAGGAGTTGATTGAATATGGAACCTTTTCTCGAAGTAAATGACGACTACGAATTGATTGAGGGGGAAAAATTTATGTCACCGAGTCCCGGTTGGGGTCACGTTAATGTTACGGCAAATTTGGTTAAAATCATTGGCAATTACGCAAGCATAAATAAACTCGGAGTAGTTGCCGCAGACAATTTTGACGTTCACTTCCCCGACGGCAGTCTTTTCAAGCCCGACTTTATCTTCGTCAGCGCGGAGAAAGCCAAATTGCTCTTTGAAGATAAAAATGCGACTTTGCACGGCGTTCCCGATATGGTTGCCGAAATTTTTTCCCGCTCGACAATGAAACGCGACATCGGCATTAAAAAAGATATTTACGAACGCAATGGCGTCAAAGAATATTGGATTATCGACCCGTGGAGCGAAAATATTCAAGTTTATCTCCTGCGCGACGACAAATATCGGCTCGACGACGTTTATCACAACTACAGCGTGGCAGAATTGAACGAATTGACCGACGAAGAACGAGCTGAAATTAAAAATGAAATTCCCGTTGACGTTTTGGACGGCTTTAAAATCAAAATCAAAAATATTTTCGGCTGGTACTTTGAAGCTTAAGGAGTTGATTTTATGGGAGATGATTATTGCTTTGCTTGCGGCGAAAAAAATCCAATCGGCTTGCATTTGAGCTTTAATTTCGACGGAGAAAAAATTTTCACTAAAAAAATTCTGCCAAAAGAGTTTCAAGGCTACGAGGGCGCAGCTCACGGCGGAATTATTTCAACTATGCTGGATGAAACTATGTGCAAATTTATCAGCGCGAAATATCACGAACGCGCAATGACAGGACGGCTGGAAATTCGCTATAAATACCCGACACCACTCGAACAGGAGTTGAAAATCACCGCATGGCAAGAAAATCAGCGTCGAAATATAATTACAATGCGCTCGACAGTCGAAACGCCCGACGGAATCATCACGGCGGAGGCAACAGCAAAATTTGCGGTCGTGGCGTTGGCATGAAGGCGATTGTCGGCAAAATTTCCATAAATCTTAAGGGGTTCGGTTTCGTCGCGCCCGAAGACAGCGGCTCCGATGTTTTTATCGCTCCGGAAAACCTGCGCGGAGCACTAAACGGCGACAAAGTTAAATTTAAAATCGTCGATAATTGGCGCGGGCGGCGCGAAGGTGTAATTGTTGAAGTTTTGGAGCGCGCAAATAATATTTTCGTCGGTACGCTCTCGAAGTTCGGTAAAAAAATCGCCGTCACTCCCGACGATAAGCGCATTGATCAAAAAATTATCGTCTCGAATCAAAAATTTATGCCAAATACCAAAGTCGTCGTGAAAATTACTTCGTGGGCTCCTCTGCGCGGCGAAGTTTTGGAAGTTTTAGGTAAAGAAAATGCGCCCGGCGTCGAAATTCGCGGAATTTTGCGCAGTCATGGCGTCGAAGAAGATTTTCCGCCCGAAGTAAGAGCCGAAGCCGCTAAAATCGAACTTCAACCAAATAAAAACGAAATTTCCCGCCGAATTGACCGCCGCAATTTAAAAATCGTGACGATTGACGGCGAGGACGCAAAAGATTTGGACGACGGAGTTTACGCCGAAGAAATTAACGGCGAATTTTTTTTGGGCGTTTATATTGCCGACGTGAGTTACTACGTAAAGCCGCGCACTTTTTTGGATAAAGAGGCTTTCGAGCGCGGAACCAGTATTTATCCTGTCGACAGGGTCGTTCCAATGCTCCCGACCGAACTTTCCAACGGAATTTGCAGTTTAAATGCGGGCGTCGACCGTTTGGCAATGGCTTGCGAAATGAAAATTGATCCTGCGGGTCGCGTCGTCGATTATAAAATTTTCCCGACTGTGATTCACGTCTTCCGCCGCTTGAGTTATACGCAAGTCAATAAATTTCTTGACGGCGATAAAATTCTTGCCGATTGCGCCGAAAATCTTAACGCATTAAAGAAAATTCACGATTTGAGGCGAAAAATTCGCACCGAACGCGGCGCGATTGATTTCAATCTGCCCGAAATGAAAATTATTTTGAATGCGGCGGGCAAACCGCTCGAAATTACAAAGAGAATTCAGACCGTCGCCGAATCAATCATTGAAGAATGCATGTTATTGGCTAATGAAACGGTCGCGGAGCACACGATTAAGAAAAAAATTCCGAGTTTGTATCGCGTGCACGAGTTGCCGACGCCCGAAAAGGTTTTGACACTGAATAATTTGCTTGCGCATTTCAGTTTGCACATATCCAAAGCCTCCGAGCCGCGAGATTTTCAAAAAATTTTATCGCGAGTCGAAAATTTGCCCGTCGAGAAAATAATTACAACCTACGCACTGCGAACAATGCAACAAGCGCGCTATTCACCGGAAAATTTAGGACATTTCGGATTGGCGGCGAAATTTTATACGCATTTCACTTCGCCGATAAGACGCTATCCGGATTTAATCGTTCATCGGGCGTTGAGGGGCGGAATTATAAAAAATTTGGAGGAAATATCGCGGCAAAGTTCGGAGCGCGAGCGGCGAGCGATAGACATTGAGCGCGAAACTTTGGATTTAAAAGCAGTTGAATACATGCAACGATATGTCGGGCAAAATTTTGACGGCGTGATTGAGAGCGTGACGAATTTTGGTTTTTTCGTGGAGCTGGATAACGGAGTAGACGGTTTGGTTCGGGCGGCGGACTTGAAAGACGATTATTACGCGTTCGTGGAGCGTGAATTTGCGCTAATCGGCAACAGGACGGGCAAAAGTTATCATATCGGCGACGGCGTGCGCGTGAAACTTTCTGCCGCGAGCGTAAAACTTCGTCAGTTGAGTTTTGAATTGATTGATTCTGTTTCCAACAAAGATTTGATAGCGAAAATTTAAAATGGAAAAGAGGCGGCAATAATTGGAACTCGCGAAAAAATTATTGGACGAAGGCAAACCTTCGGAAGCATTGGAACGATTGAAAGAACTTTTGCCGAATTCAACGGAAGAATGGCGCGTACATGAATTAATCGGAGCGTGTTTCCACGACCTTTGCGACGCCGAGGGAGCCGCGCAGGCTTATTTCAATGCGGCTCGGACGGATAAATATTTGCGTAGTCAGCGTGCGCATTTCTCGAATTATTTATTTGCGTTGCATTATCTGCCGCAACTTTCCGCGCAAATTTTGATTAATGAACTCGCGGTTTACAATTCGCTTTATCGCGACGCGGAAATTTTCCCGCCGACGAAAACTTCCGCCAATAAAATTTCTGTGGCGTATCTGTCGCCGAATTTTTGCGATTCCTCCGCCGCAAGATTTTATGAGGCACTTTTAACCGACTACGACCGCGAAAAATTTTCCGTGACGGCGTGGAGTTTGTCAAAGGAAGAAGATAATTTCACTAAAAAAATTCGCCGCAACGTCGCCAGCTATTTTGAGATAGCGGAAATAAGTTTTGAGGAGGCGGCGTGTAAAATTCGCGAGAGCGGCGCGGATTTTTTAATTGACTTGGGCGGACACACCGAGGGCGGCGCGACTTTGCAAATTGCGGCGTACAGACCTGCGCGGATTCAAATTTGCGGCATAGGATATTTTGATTCGACAGGGCTTGACGCGACAGATTATTTTGTCGGCGACGAATTTTTGACGGCTCACGACGAAATTTTCACGGAAAAAATTTTGCGGCTCGAAAATGCCTTTGCCTTTCGCCCGAATGAAAAAATGATTCGCGAAAAAAATTCCCGTCGCCCTTTTCCGCACAAAAATTTTACGTTCGGAAGTCTGAATAATTTTATGAAACTGAGCGATGATTATTTAACCGCCGTGAAAAAAATCCTTGACGCCCTGCCCGACACGAAAATTATTTTCCGGGACACGACGCCTTTAAGAAGTCGGCAGAACGCGCTGATTGAACGCCTTAAAAATTTCGAGATAAAAAATTTTGAAGTCAGGCGCGGCGAAAATAATTTTTTCAACGATTATGCCGAGATTGATTTAATTTTGGATACTTTTCCCTATCCGGGCGGCATGATGACGGCTTTGGCGTTATATATGGGCGTTCCTGTGCTGAATTTGTGTGGAAAATTGCCTCATACGCGGACGGGTGCGGATATTTTAAAAATTTCCGGTGTTGACGAGCTGATTGTTTACGATGTGGAAGAATACATAAAAAAAGCTGTCGGGCTTGCGACGAATCGGGCAAAATTGGCGGCGTTGACAGAAAAAATTTTCGCTGATAAACTAACTGACACGAAAACTTTTGTTGAAGACTTTTACAAGCGATTGGAGGCGATTTAAATGGAAATTATCAACGAGCGGTTGCTTTATCCGTCTTATGAAATTATTGGAGGAGAAAAATTCATGTCACCTGCAGCAAATCTTGACCATAGCGGAATTATTATGAGGCTTGGAATGATTATCGGAACACACCTGTCGAATAACAAAAGCGGTTACGTTTATCCTGATGATGTTGACGTTCATTTTTCGGACGGTAGCCTTTACAAGCCGGATTTGGTTGTCGTTTTGAAGTCGAATGAAAAAATTCTTGCTGGGCAAAAGAATATTTACGGCGCACCCGATATGGTCGTTGAGGTTCTGTCGCACTCGACGCGCAAAAAAGATTTAACTATCAAAAAGGACACTTATGAGGCGCAAGGCGTGCGCGAGTATTGGATTGTCGACCCGCGAGCCAAAAGCGTCATGGTTTATCTTCTTCGCGACGGAAAATATTTTTTGGACGAAGTTTATAACCTGATGAGCGAGGACGATTTAAATTTGCTGGACGAGGACGAGAAAGCCGACGTTAAATACAAAGTGCCCGTTTCGATTCTGGAAGGGCTTGAGGTTCCGATTGAATTTATTTTTAGCTGGGGATATTAAAATGTTAAATAATTTTGAGCGGCGCGGGCTTTTACAGTTCGTGCCGCCTGATTTTTTGCCGATAAATGTACTTCTGATTGATTCGGAGGAATTTTTATCGGGCTTGCGAGAAATTTTGCCCGCCGCGCAGTTTTTTTTGCTTAACGAGCCGAATTTAATCAAAAAACTGCCCAAAACGCCAAAAATATTCGATTTAATCGTTGCAAAAGAAGTTTTAACGGTCGGAGAAAATTTTTACTCGATGTTGATGATATTCAATCACTTATTGAAGGATTCGGGCATGTTGTTGACGCAATTTTATAATGTGCGCTTTATCGGCGTGCTGGAAAATTTGCGACGCGGGAAATTTTTTAACAATGAGCAAAGATTATGGGCAAAAGCGGACGTAGTAAAGCTGTTGGACGACGCGATTTATAAAGAAATACATTTTTTACCCGGCGAACGCATAAATTTTTCGGTTAATGAATGGGAAAATTTCGGCTTTGAGAATTTCAACGAAGATTTGACGACAAAAATTTGGCTCGTGAAGGCTTGCAAGTGCACTGCCGAGGTTGCCGCGCTTAAAGATTTATTTACGCCCGAAATCCGCGCAGATTTATCCAGATTTTTGCACAGAATCGAGTATGACATTGATTTAGAGGAAAATTTTCAAAGATTAATGGAACTTTGCGAGCGCGAAGGAATTTTCGACGAATATTTAAGCGATTTTATAAATCAAGCAGTGATTCACGCGGCGGCGAAGGATTTTATTCGCGAGCGGGCAAAAAGTTTCGGGCACGAGCTTAATTAATTTTGATTTGACAGGCGCAATACATTTCTATAAAATATTCTAAAAATTGGAGGAGGAAATTTTATGGATGCCAATTTAAAAATTATTTTGGACGATTACTTTGAGGGAGCCGCCAGACTCAAGCCGAATGTTTTTGTACACGTGCGCGATAACAGAGAAGTTACACCGCTTGTCGACGCCTTTTTCAGCGAGACCGAGCAAAGTACGCTTATCATGTCGGACACCCAAGAAATTTTCGAGGGCGATATTTTGGTTTATCCGAAGACGCGCCAATTCTGCTACGTCGACGATATCCGCCATATTACCGGCAAGGGGCTTTTTATCGTCCACTATCACACGAAATATCAGCGCAAGGCGAACGCGCCTTTTGACGAAGAATAAAAAAATCATCTCCATAAATTTTAAAACTCCCGCAAGAAAATTTCCTGCGGGAGCTTTTTTTATTGGTAAAAAAATTATTTGCGGAGATTCAACTGCGCGAGAACTTCGCGATAGCGATTGATGTCTTTTTTGCTCAGGTAGCTCAAAAGGCGGCGGCGTTGCCCGACCATTTTTAAAAGTCCGCGGCGCGAATGATGATCCTTCTTGTGCTCCTTGAGGTGCTCGGTCAAGTAGGAAATGCGAGCCGTCAACAATGCGATTTGAACTTCGGGTGAGCCGGTGTCGCCCTCGTGCATTGCGAATTTTTCCATAATCTCCTGTTTTGCTTGTTTGTCTAACATGTCGTTTTCCTCCTGCGTAGAAATTTTTTTCTGTCGGCGAAGTCCGCGTCGGAGTGTCGACGAACTGCGCCGCAGTTAAGATTAACGCGCAGTTTAGCACAAGAATTTTTTACCGTCAAGTTTGCAAAAAATTTTCGTGGTTGTTATCATTGCACCGAGGTAATTTACATGACAGAAATTTTTTTAATCGGAATATTTTCCGCCGCGTTGCTCGCGTGCATTTGGGCGGGAAAATCAATTTTATTCGCGCTGATTTTCGGGCTGATAATTTTTTCGCTTTATGCCCGCGAAGTCGGATATTCGCCGCAAAAAATTTTAAAAATGTGGAGCGCGAGCGTCCGAACGATTAAGTCGATTTTGATAACATTTATTTTAATCGGAATGCTCACGGCACTTTGGCGGGCGGCGGGCGTTATCCCGGCGATAATTTTCTACACGGCAGATTTTTTTACGCCGTCGATAATTTTGCTCATGACGTTTTGGCTGTGCGCTTTGGTCTCGACTTTGACGGGAACGGCATTTGGAACGGGCGCGACAATGGGCGTAATCTGCGCGGCGATAGCGGGGAGTTTGGGCGTCCCGATTTGGCTGACGGGCGGCGCGATTTTGGCAGGAGCTTATCTGGGCGACAGATGTTCGCCAATGTCGACAAGCGCATTGCTCGTTGCGACGCTGACTCGGACGGATATTTTTAAAAATCTCGTCGGCATGATAAAAACTTCGATAATCCCGCTGATTTTGGCGAGCGCATTTTATTTGGCGGCGGGAATATTTTTCGAGGGCGACGGCGCGGCAAATGTCGACGTCAAAGAAATTTTTTCGCAAGCCTTCGCAATTCGTCCCGACGTTTTAATCCCGGCAATTTTAATCGTCGTGTTGTCGTTGCTCAGGCTGAAAGTTCAGCTGATGATGGGCGCGAGTATTTTGGCAAGCGCGGCGGTCGCGATTTTTATTCAAGGTGCGAATTTCGGCGAGCTGTTAAAAATTTCCGTCCTCGGTTTTTATCCTACAAATGCAGAGCTTGCAAAAATTTTGAGCGGCGGCGGAATAATTTCAATGGCAAATGTTTTCGCTATCGTCTGCATTTCGAGTTGCTACGCGGGAATTTTTCAAGCGACGGGCTTTTTAAATCGTCTGCAGAGTTCTTTGATTCAATTCGCCAAAAAATTTTCGCCGTTCGCAAGCATTTTAATCGCGGCAACTTTAACGAACATGATTTCTTGCAACCAAACGCTGTCAATCATGCTGACGCACCAGCTTTGCAAAAAAATCGAGCCGACCGCGGAAGTTTTTGCAATTCACTTGGAAAATACCGCCGTGATAATTTCTCCGCTGATTCCGTGGTCGGCGGCATGCGCGGTTCCCTTGACGCTAATTGACGCGCCGCCCGAATCGATTTTCGCGGCGTGGTATCTCTACTTGATTCCGATATGTTTCCTTGCGTCCGGTCGAAGAGTGATTGTTAATTATAACCGCATGTGATAGAATTGCGCCGCGTAAAAATTTTGAATGAAAGGGAGCTTTAAAATGGTTTCTTCAGAAATAAAAAATTTCGGCATACTCGGCTTTCCCGTGGGACATTCGCTGTCGCCGCAAATGTACAAGGCGGCATTCACGGCGGCGGGCTTCCCGAATTACAATTACATTCCGCTTTCGATACAGGCGGGCAAACTTTATATGGCGGTCGAAGGACTGAAAGGTTTGGGCTTCCGCGGCGTGAATGTGACAATTCCACACAAGACGACGATTTCAAGATATTTGGACGCGATTGACGCGGATGCCTTGGTTATCGGGGCGGTGAATACGGTCGTAAATGATGGCGGAATGTTGACGGGCTACAACACGGACGTTTCGGGATTTTTGGCAGCGTTGGCGGAGGCAAATTTTTTACCCGAAGATTCTCACGCAGTAATTTTGGGCGCGGGCGGCGCGGCTCGCGCAATTTTATGGGGACTTTGCAAAAGGAAAGCGGAATACATAACGATAGGCGCACGTAACCCGCAAAAGGCTCAAGCTCTGGCAAACGATTTTTTAAATTACGGCGCAGTAGAAGGTTTCGATTGGAACTCGGACGAATTTAAGGAAATTATTCAGACGGCGGATATTTTGATAAACACGACGCCGCTTGGCATGTTCCCGAACGTCGACAACATGCCGCCGATTGATTTAAAACTTTTGCCGGAAGGCGCACTCGTCTACGACATAATTTACAATCCCGCAGAAACAAAATTACTAAAGACCGCCCGCGAACTCGGCTTCCCGACGCTCAATGGCTTGTCAATGCTTCTGTTGCAGGGCAAAGAAAGTTATCGGCTTTACACGGGACAAATTCCCGACTTAAAAGTCATGGCAAAAGCTCTCGAAAAAAATTTGAAGTCCAGATAAAAATTATCGGCGCACTGCGGAGCGGAGGGATTTTTAATGAACACATTTTGGGCTGTTTTGGCAGTGCTTTTGTTCGTGTCAATGCTCGGCGGCGTGACCGGCATTTTGACTTTGGATAAAATAAAAAGCCTTTTCGCGAAGCCGACTGAATCGCGCCGTCCGTTTTCTCCGCAAAGAATCACCGCGCAGGAATTGCAAGTCATTGTCCTCCACAGAGTAAAAGAAATTGCGGAATTCGGAGTGCTTAAGCAAAATTTTGATTCGTCTTTTGTCTATCGCGACGACAGAAAAGTTTTCGGCTTGAGCGTCCCTTTGACAAATAACGAAATTAAAGTTCATTACAAGGGCGAAGTCGTCTGCGGTTGCGATTTGAGCCGCGCCGTTTATGCAGAGGATTCTTTTAACAAGCGGATTAAAATTGTAATTCCGAGCGGTGAAATTTTGAGAATTCACGAACTCCCCGAAACGATTAAGCCCGAAAAAGTTCAGTCGGATATTTTTTCTCGCGGCGTCGACATTGAGAAATACAATCGGGAATTGAAAAACAGCCTTGAGGATATGGAGCGGCATTTAATCAACGACGGCATTTTGCAAAGGGCAAATGAGCGCGTCCGCACTGCGCTGAAAAATGTTATCGCGGGCTTGAATCGCGGAGTTGAGACGGAAATTATTTTCATGGGCGAAAATTCTTCAAGCGATTTACCGCGCCTCGGCAGATAAAAATTTACAGACGAAAATACAATTTATTTTTTATAAATCAACAATAGAGGAGTTTTTTTAAATGATAGTAGTAATGAAACCCGGCTCCACTCAAGAGAATTTAGCGGCGGTCGTGAAAAAAATTGAGTCGGCGGGTTTGCGAACGCACCTTTCCAAGGGCGAAGAAGTGACAATCGTCGGGGTAATCGGCGACAAAAAAATAATTGCAAATCTGGAATTGCAAATGATGGCGGGCGTGGATAAAACCGTTCGCATAACGGAGAAATATAAATTGGTCAGCCGCGACTTTCACCCCGAAGATACGATTATCGAGGCGGGCGGAATAAAAATCGGCGGCAAAAAAGTCGTGGTAATGGCGGGACCCTGCGCGGTTGAAAGTTTGGAGCAACTGCGCGAGGCGGCGGCGGCTGTCAAAAACTGCGGCGCACAATTCCTGCGCGGCGGCGCGTTCAAGCCGCGGACTTCGCCCTATGACTTTCAAGGACTCGGCGAGGACGGCTTAAAACTTTTGCGGCAAGTGGCGGACGAATTTAATCTGCGCGTCGTCACGGAAATTGTTGACAAGGACGATATAGAACTTTTCTGCAAATACGCGGATATTTTGCAGGTCGGCGCAAGGAACATGCAAAATTTCCAAATGCTAAAAGCTCTGGGCAAATGTTCAAAACCCGTCCTGTTAAAGCGCGGTCTGTCGGCAACAATTTCGGAGTGGCTCAACGCGGCGGAATACATAATGAGCGGCGGCAACGAGCAAGTCATTTTCTGCGAGCGCGGAATCAGAACTTACGAAACTTTCACGCGCAACACGCTGGATTTGTCGGCAGTGGCGGCGGTTAAGGAATTGTCGCATTTGCCGATAGTCGTCGATCCAAGCCACGGAACGGGACGTTGGAAAATGGTTGCGCCAATGGCAAGGGCGGCAATCGCGGCGGGCGCGGACGGCTTAATAATCGAAGTGCACCCTCACCCCGAAAAAGCCCTCTCGGACGGCGACCAATCCTTAACGCCCGAAGCCTTTAAAACCCTTATGGAAAATCTCGGAGACATCGCAAAAGTTATGGGGCGGTTGATATGAAACTTGCAATAATCGGCGTCGGCTTAATCGGCGGCTCCCTGGGCTTGTGCTTAAAAGATAAACTCGGCGAAAAAATTTTTATAACGGGGCTTTGTCGGACAGAAAAATCAATGCGGCGAGCAATGGAATTGGGCGCAGTCGATTTGGCAACGTCCAATCTTGAAGAAGTCGTCGGCGACGCGGATATAATTTTCTTAAGCCCGCCCGTCCTGCAGATTGTGCCCATGGTAAAAAAAATTCTGCCCTTCCTGAAAAGCGGCGCAATCCTCACCGACGCGGGCAGCACAAAGCAATTTATCTGTCAGGAATTGAAAAAAATTCTCCCGCCCGACATTTTTTATATCGCGGGGCACCCGATGACAGGGCGCGAAAAATCCGGCGTCGAGGCGGCAGATAAAAATCTTTTCAAGGGCAAGGCTTATGTTATCGTCGAAGACACGGGCGCACCCGCCGAAGTCAAAGAAAAATTAATGGGGCTCCTGCGCCTGACCGAGGCGAATTTTCTGGAGATTGACATTGCCAAGCACGACAGATGCGCTTCGATTATAAGCCACGTCCCGCATTTGACGGCGGCGGCTCTCGTCACTTTGCTAAACGACGCCGGCAACGACCTTGATTCTTGTTTGAAATTAATCGGCGGCGGCTTCAAGGATACGACGCGAATTGCCAGTTCCAACGCTGATATGTGGGCGGATATTTGCATGACGAACGGCGAGGCAATTTCAACGCACCTGCGCGACCTGCAAAATATTCTCGGCAACGTCATCACGGCGATTGAAAATCACGACAGGCAAGCCGTTCACGATTATTTTGCCAAGTCAAAAGAACGCCGCGATAAAATTCTTGAGTCCGTCACCTTCGACCCGAACTGAAAAATTTCGTACAAAAAAAAATCTGCTCCTCATTGCGAAGAGCAGATTAATTTTTTTAATCGGTTCGGGCGGCTTTCATTGCCAATTTATTTTCGTACATTTCCTTATCCGCCCGCTTGAAAACTTCGTCTGAGGTTTTGTCGACGCCCGCATTATAAAAAGCCGTGCCGACCGCCGCCGAAACTTTTTCCCAGGGCTTGAGCAAAGTGTTGGAATTTTTGCGAGCCATTTCCGCTTTGAATTGATTAACAAAATATTTGCACAGGGAAATTTTTTCGCCCTCAATTATCACGACGAATTCATCGCCGCCAATCCTGTAAACATGCTCCGCGCCGAAAACCAAACAAATTAATTTCCCCGCGTTTATCAGATATTCGTTGCCGCGC
This sequence comes from uncultured Selenomonadales bacterium, assembly GCA_946536825.1. Lineage (GTDB taxonomy): Bacteria > Bacillota > Negativicutes > Selenomonadales > Selenomonadaceae > Quinella. The sequence goes on from CAMNEX010000002.1 coordinate 52,165, forward strand.
TCGTGTCCGTAGGTGTCATTGACGCGCTTTAAATAATTTACGTCAACCATTGCAATACAAAATTCCGCTTTGCCCTCGGAAATTTTTTTATCAAGCCGCGCAGTCGCCTCGTCGTAGGCGACTTTATTTTTTAAGCCCGTCAAGGAATCTCTGTGAGCAATTTTATCCATTTCGGCGACTTGCCTTTTCGCCCGCCGGAGTTTTTCAAAATAAATCAAAACGTCCTGCGTAGTTTTCAAAAGCGCGGTGTATAAATTTTCTATCTCGTCGCCCGTGTGAATTCTTAAGTCCCTTATGCGCTCGACATTGTTTTCGCAAAATTCCTTGTTGTCATAAGCAAAATTTCGAGTGCAATAAGCCATTGTGTTTACGGGCAAAATTATATGATTCTCGACGAAACGGAGCCCGATAATAAAAATGAAAACAAAACAGCCCGAAAACAACGCTAGCACTTTGGAGATAAAAGCTCTGCCATATTCGGAAATTAAATCCAAAGAAAAATCTATCGCGACATAACAGGCACATTGCCCGCCGTCGTCGTAAATCGGCTTGTAAATCGTAAGAATGCGACCGTAATCGCTGTCGGAAATGATATAGTCGATAGCTTTGCCGGCAATCAAGTCGTCCGAATAAGGATAATTTTTATCCAACGCGATAAGCTCGCCGGGCGCGGACGCTTTAACATTTTCCGTATCCAAATCGAAAACGACGCGGCAACCGTCCTCCGAAAATTTGTAGACAGTAAGAAATTTTATGTCGATGTTGCTGTTTTTTATCGCGTAAAGCTTTTTCTCAATCTCGTTGTAACCTTCGGCGGCGCGTCCGAGTTTTATGTAATCGTCGACTTTTTCGGGCGCAATTTCACTCGCGGCAATCGAAGCCACTCCCTCGGCGATTTTTATCTGCACATTAAAGGCGGCTTGCTCAAAAATTCTATAGCTGATCGCCGCTATCGACGCCGCTATAAAAAGCGAACTCAACATAAGCATTAAAAGAACTTTTGTCCGGAGCGACGAAATCGGGCATTTGCGCCGATAAACTTCCTTTTTCATTTCGGCGGATAACGGAGCCTGTTTTTGTCCCAACTCGCGGAAAAGAGTTGTTATCTGCGACGGGACGAATTTTATTGCAAAGAACATTACAAGGACAAGAAAAGCTTTGTCGACAAGTTCTTTTAGGAAAGTCGCCGTGAAGTTCATTTGAATTTCATTGACCGCTTGGACGACGCCCGTGCAGAATAAAAAATTTTCTATGACTTCGGTTAAAAATGTCGTCGTCAACGCCAGCGGCGGAATTATCAGCAGGGTTTTTAAAAAACTTTGGAAAAAGCCGCGCCGCGCAAGAAAAGTTATATAAATCGCGACAAAAATGCTGATTGAGCAATAATACATTTCTGATTCGTCGGCTAAAGAATTCAAAAGATTTGTTGCGAAACCGACCGCAATTCCGGGAACGTAGCCGCTCAGCATTGCGACAAAAATCGTGCCGCCCGTGTCCAAAAACAACGGCAGATTTAAATTTCTCGCGGCAAACGAAGCAATTAAATTAAAAATGACTGCCGCGACGCAAATTAAAATCGGTGACGACAAATTAATTATTTTTATCATGAAAATTTTTATCCTCCCTAAGTTGTGCGCGCCGCCTTCATTGCGAGCTTGTTTTCGTACATTTCCTTATCCGCCCGCTTGAAAACTTCATCGGAATTTTTATCTTGAGAAGGTTCGTAATACGCCACACCCACCGCCGCCGAAATTTTTTCCCACGGCTGGAGCGCGTCATTGGCATTTTTTCTATCCATCTCGAATTTAAATTGCGCCAAGAAATATTTAATCAAGGAAACTTTTTCGCCCTCGATTATCACGACGAATTCATCGCCGCCAATCCTGTAAACATTTTCCTCGCCGAAAACCGCGCAAACTAAGCGGCAGGCATTAACCAGATAAGTATTTCCGCACTCGTGCCCGTAGTTGTCGTTGATTCGCTTTAGAAAGTTCACGTCAACCATTACAATGCAAAAATTCGCTTGAGCCGCCAAAATTTTTTTGTCAAGCAGGTCGGTCGCCTCGGTGTAGGCGGTTTTATTTTTTACGCCCGTCAAAGAATCCTTGTGCGCAATTTTGTCCATTGCGGTGAATCTGACGCGCATATCGGACACTTGAGTTTTCGCCCGTTGCAAATGCTCTAGGTACCTTGAAATATTTTCCGTCGTCCGAAGCAAAGCTGAATATAAATTTTCTATCTCGTCGCCCGTTTGGATTTTCAAAGTTTTAATCTGTTCGATATTTTTTTCGCGAGCCGTCGCGCTGTCATAGGCAAAATTTCGGGCGGAATAAGCCATTGTGTTCACCGGCAAAATAATATTGTTCTCGACAAAACTTATGCCGATTGCGAAGATAAAAACGAAACAGCCCAAAAACAAAGCCAACAATTTTATGACAAAAGTTCTGGTGTATTCGGGCAAAATATCCATAGAAAAATCAATCGCGGCGTAGCATTGGCATTTGCCTTTCTCGTCGTAAACGGGCTTGTAAAGCGTCAGCAAGTAACCGTATTCGTCGTCAGAAATTATCGGCGGAATCGGTCTGCCCGCGAACAAATCTTCTTTGTAAGGATAAAGCGTCTTATCGAGATTTATAAACATTCCCGCCTTGTCGCCTTCAAGATTCGAGGTATTCAAATCAAAAATAACTTGACAACCTTCCTCCAAAAATCTGTAGACATAAAGATATTTTACATTGCTGTTGCTGTTTTTGACTGTGTAAAATTTTTCTTCAAGAGCTTTGTAATCTTCCAACTGCCGCCCGTATTCTGCGTAATCGTCAACGCGATCGGGATTTATTTCGCTAACAAGCACCGTAACCATTCCGTCAACATTTTTTATGCGATCGTTCACGGCGGAATCTTTAAACAGCAGGTAACTTATCAGCGACACGGAAAACGACAGCAAAAGTGAACACACCGTCAAAATCACCAGCATTTTCGTGCGCAACGAAGACGACAGATAACTTTGTTCGCTTACAATGCTTTTCATTTCGTCCGACAGGGGAGCTTGCTTTTGCCCCAACATGCGGAAAAATTTTTTTGTCTGAGGCGAAATAAATTTCAGGGAAATAAACACCGCCAAAACCGAAAGCCCTTTGTCGAGGAATTCATAAATAAAATCTTCTATGAAGTTTACTTTAAATTCCTTTGCCGGTTCGAGAGTGTCTGTCAGCTCCAAAAAACTTTCAATCAGCAAATCGCAAGTTCCCGTTACAAAGGTCAATATGGGAACCATGAACAATGCCTTCCAAAATTTTTGATAGAATCCTTTTCGTGTGAAAAATGTCGTGATAATCGCGACGGCGACGCTCACCGAACAGAAATACATTTCCGTCGGGTCGACAAAAGATTTTGAGAGATTGGTAAAAAATCCCAGGGCTATTCCGAGTTCGTAATTTCCAAGTGCCGCAATAAAAATCGTGCCGCCCGTGTCCAGGAACAGCGGCAGATTAAATTTCTCCACGATGAAAAATCCTAACAAATTCGCGATAAGAGCCGCTACGCAAATCAAGAAAGTTTTTAACTGATTATTTTTTTTCGGCATAAAAATTTTCGCCTCGTGTTATTTTTTTGAAGATTATAGCACTTGATTAAAAATTTTTATATAAAAAAATCTGCCGCGCTTATCGGCAGATCAAAAATTTCCTCGGATTAA
>CAMNEX010000003.1 GCA_946536825.1 uncultured Selenomonadales bacterium
TAGAAACGACGCGGCGCGAACTTAACGCCCGCATGGATAAGCAAGACGAAAAAATTGACGGACTTCGCAAGGAATTCGGCGCACGCATGGATAAGCAAGACGAAAAAATAGAAAAGCTCGCGGATAAAATCGACGCACTTTCCGGCAAAATTGATTCGGCAATGAATCACGGACAAATAATAACCGTCTCGGCAATAAGTATCGCAGTCGGCGTTTTGTATGCTGTGTTTTTCAAATAAATGAGGTGATTGAAATGGCAGAAACTCAACCCAAGGAACAGTCCGCACGAGTTATCCCAATGACAGTCAACGATTTAATTTTAATGCAGATTAACGATTTGCGAAGCGAAATGCGCGAAGGGCGCAAAGATCTTTCAGAGCGTGTGGAACGTTTGGAACGTCGGCAGGACAGGTTAGAAGAAAAATTAGAAACGACGCGACAAGAAATTCGCGACGTGCGTAAAGAACTCAACGCCCGCATGGATAAACTTGATGCACGCATGGACAAGCAAGACGAAAAAATTGACGGACTTCGCAAGGAATTCGGCGCACGCATGGATAAGCAAGACGAAAAAATAGAAAAGCTCGCGGATAAAATCGACGCACTTTCCGGCAAAATTGATTCGGCAATGAATCACGGACAAATAATAACCGTCTCGGCAATAAGTATCGCAGTCGGCGTTTTGTATGCTGTGTTTTTCAAATAAGTTTTCTGCACATTAGGAGCGATAACGATGAAAAATTTTAAGCGATTGATTTTTTTAACGCTAGCGGCAATTTTAATCGGCGGCTCGACGGCTCAGGCAATTCCAATACCCTTGCGCGGCGTCGTCGAAGGTTTTTACGGCACACCCTGGACTTTTGAAGACCGCGCAGATATTATCGACTTCTGCCGCAAAAATAATTTAAACGCTTATGTTTACGCGCCCAAGGACGACCCCTATCACCGCGAGAAATGGCGCAATCCTTATCCCGCCGATAAGCTCGCCGAAATGGAACGGTTGGTTGCCGTTGCCAAAAAGAATAACGTTCGTTTTATCTTCGCCGTGTCGCCGGGGCTCGATTTAAATTACAAAGGCAACAAGGGCGAGGAAGATTTTAATTTTATGATTAAAAAGCTTGACGCAATGTATCGAATCGGCGTCCGCGACTTCGCGATTTTCTTCGACGATTTAAAAGACGAGAAAGGCAGACATAATGAGGACGGCGAACTTCAAGCAGCTTTTTTAAATCGTGTGCAAAAAAATCTGCAAGAACGCTACAAGGACGTGGCGCGGCTAATTATGGTGCCGACAGAATATTTTTATGAAGACATGGTTAAGGGCAATAAGCTAAAAACTTACACGAAAAACCTTGCCGAAAATCTCGACCCGCGAATTGTCGTTTTGTACACGGGACGCGGCGTCGTTTGCGACGGGATAACCGATAAGGAACTTGCCGAAGTAAATAAAATTTTCGGGCGCGAAGTCGGTATTTGGTGGAATTATCCTGTCAACGATTATCCGCTGACGCCCGACGGCAACAGAAATGTCAAGTTGGCACTCGGCGCGATTGAAAAACTTCCAACAGCGAAAATGACAGCGATTTTTTTCAATCCAATGGAGCAAGTGCAAATGTCGAAAATTTCCATTGCAACGGGCGCGATTTATGCTAACAACCCCGCTAATTATGACGCGGAGCAAGCCTGGAATAAAGTTCTCAAGGAACAATTCGGCTCCCTTGCGTCCAGCATGAAAGTTTTTGCGGATCACTCGCAACACATGGAAAATTCTTGGGCTAAAGTCGGCTTCCCCGACGCGATAGATTTTTCTACAGAAGCTTTTATCTTGCTGAACGATTTGAGAAAGAAAAATTCCCCGTATTTTGAACCTTTGGAACGAGAAATTGACGCAACGGAACGCGCCGCAAATACTTTGTTGAAACGATTGCCGAAAAAATATTTAGCGGAATGCCGCCCGCAACTTGAACAACTCAAGCGAATTGCCAATGCGGACAGAGTCGCGCTTGAATCTCTCAAGGCGGGACAACTCGACCCACATTTGAAAACTTTGCGCGAAGAAATTGCCGTGAACGAAAAGCAAGCGATTATCTCGGAGGAGGCGGGGCGCAAATTTATCGACGACGTTATAAAATTCTTCGACGAACAAAATAAGCCGTCCAAAAAAAAGAAAAAATAACTTTTGAAATGAAAAACGGGCGTTGCCTCCGACGAGGTCGCCCGTAAATTTTTTGTTAAAATTTTCTCTGTCCAAAATTAAAATCCCAACTCCTCATGAATCAAAACAATCTCGAAGTCACTGCGTAGCGGCGGTCCCCATAAAACCGACAACGCCCGACAAATTCTTCCGGGGCTTTCGCAGTTGTAACACTTGTCGCCTTTTCTCGCGCAGGGAGTTTTTGCTTTCATGCGCTGAGCATTTTTCGGCGCGGCAATGTTTCGCGCCCGCCAAAGCGCAGATTTGTAATCCTTAGCAATTTTGTTTTCGCCGACGACCAAATAAACTTTTTCATGCCCGAAAAGAATTGAGGCGACGCGGTTGCAAGTGCCGTCAATGTTGATAATTTCGCCCGTCTCCGCCAGCCCGTTCACTGACGACAGATAAATCTGCGCGGCATTTGCCTCAAGGCGCACTTCGTAAGCGGTTTGACCGCCGGGCAAGCGCAAATGCCACCGAACGTCATTATGGAGCGCGAGCCTGTCGTAAAGCCCCATTTGCTCCAGCGTGACCGAGCCGCCAAAGCCGACAGTCTTATTCTGAATTTTTTCGTCAAGATAATCTGCCGCCTCTGCCGCCGTGTCGAAACAAGTTACGCCGTAGCCCAGCGATTCGAGTTTGGCTTTAATGTTTGCAAAATCCATAATCAACCCTCCTTTCAGATAGATTGACAAGGATAATAGCACTTTTCCCGGCGATTGTCCAAAATTATTTTAATCTGCCAAAGCGATAGCCGAAAAACTTCGCGGCGTCTCTGAAAATTGCTCCCGCGCAATCCAAAGGATTTTCCTTCGCCAAGGCTGATAATTTCATCAAGACAAATTTTTTACCTGCGCCCTCTGCCGAGCCGAAATTTTCCCGAATCCAACTTTCCTGCGCGTGAAATTTCCCAATCTGAACGTAGCGACGAAACTCCTGCGCCGCCGTGTAGTTGTGCGAGTGATAAACCTGCGCGTCCGCCGCGTAAAAAATTTTTAAACCGCGCATTAACATTTTCGCCGCGACGTACATATCTTCGCAGAGCGGCACATTTGACGGAAAGCCGCCGACGCTTTGCAAGGATTCGACGCGATAAGCCGCAAAAGAATTCGACGCGAACGCCGTTTTGAGTCCGAAAATTTTTCTGTCGTCGAAGGAGCGCAGTTGACTTTCGGGCGGATAGTTGAAGGCGCGCAGAAATTTTGCTTCGTTGGTTGCGTTTTCGTGCGGGAGCTGTCGTCCGTAAGACAAGCCGACGGATTTATCTTCGCCGAAAATTTTTACCAACTTTGCAAGCGATGCTTCGTCGCGCAACAAAACGTCTTGAGTTAAAAAAATTATCACGTCGAGCGGGAATTTTTTCAGCAGATGCTCCAAAGCTAATTGTCTTGTCGCGCCGTGATTGAAATTTTTTCTCTGTATCGTCAAGACTTCGAGTCCGAAATTTTTCGCGAAGATTAAAGTTTCGTCGGTTGATTGGGAATCGACGATTAATTTTTTTGTCATCAAAGACTGCGCGGCGATTTGTTCGAGTAATTTTTTGAATTGCCCGCCCGCGTTTAGCGTCGGGATTATCAAGCCGCAATTCATTTATCACACCCCGAAAAATTTTTAGCCATAATAGCAAAAAAAAATTCGCGTTGCAAAAAATTTTCGCCGAACGTGTTATAATATTTGCGTTTGAAAATCTTTTTAGGAAGGAAAAATAAATGTTCAGAGTAAAAATCGTCGCCGCCCTGTTAATTGTCGCGCTGTTCGGGGCGATACACCTTGCCGCGCCGGAATTTTTGCCGGAAGTTTTTGAGCTCCTTTCGCACGGCGACATTGTCGAGACGGCGCAATACATACAAAGTTACGGCTCTCTGGCGGTGGTGTTCAGTTTTCTTTTGACGCTCTTTGTCAACGCGATAGGCTTCCCGCCCGCGATAATTTTTTCCACGGCGAACACCTTAATTTTCGGGATAGTGCCGGGAATAATTTTATCGGTTATAGCGGAGACAATCGGCGTGACGATAAGTTTTCAGCTCCTGCGATTTTTTTTCCGCGACAGCGCGAGGAAAATTATCAAGAAAAGCAAACGCCTGAGTTCTGTCGACAAATACAGCTCGAAAAACGGTTTTACCGTCATGTTGATTGCCAGAATGGTTCCCTACGTTCCGAGCGGGATTTTAAATGCGGCGGGCGCGTTGAGTTCAATGAGTTTGCGCGATTATTTTTTAGCTTCACTGGTCGGAAAATTTCCGTCCACGGGAATTGAGGCGATAATCGGACACGACGCGATTTTACACGAAGAAGGAATTACGCGGATAGTTGTCGTCGTGATTTTCGCGATAATTTTAATTGCTTGGGCTTGGTGGTATCAGAAAAAACACAATCACTAAAAAATTTCCGGAGGTTTAAAATCATGCTTAAAAAATTTTTATCGGGCGCGTTGTTCGCAGTCATGCTGTTGGGATTTGGCGCGTTCGCGGAGGCAAGTCAAACTTGCGGCGGAAATTATTACTGCGCTTCGGACTGCGACTCTTACGGCGGAGAATATTGCGGACGCTACGGTTGTCGCAGATAATCTTTATTGGAGGTTTTAAAATGATAAAAGTTTTGGTAAGCGGCGCACTCGGCAGAATGGGGCGCACGGTTGTCGCGGCAGTCAAAGCGGACGCCGAATTGGAATTGGTCGGAGCGGTTGATATTATCGCGGGCGAAGTTGAAGGCGTTAAAGTCGAAACCAATCTTGACGCCGCGTTGAAAAAATATTCGCCCGAAGTTATGGTTGACTTTACGCGCCCTAACGTCGTTTTTCAAAATGTCATGACGGCGTTGGAAAATAAAGTTTCGCCCGTTGTCGGCACTACAGGTTTAAGCGACGAAGCTAAGGAAAAAATTCGCGAAGCGGCAGAAAAAAATCAGACGCCCGCTTTTATCGCGCCGAATTTTGCCTTGGGCGCGGTGCTCATGATGTTGACTGCGCAAAAAATCGCAAAGTACATGCCCGATATTGAAATTATCGAACTTCACCACGACAAAAAACTTGACGCGCCTTCAGGCACGGCGGAATTAACCGCAAAAATGATTTCCGAAGTTCGCCCGCCGCACAAGCAAGGGCACCCCGAAGAAGTTGAGCGATTGGCTCACGTCCGCGGCGCGGAGGTTGACGGGATAAGAATTCACAGCGTCAGATTGCCGGGTTACGTCGCTCATCAAGAAGTTATTTTCGGCGGGCTCGGTCAAACGCTGACAATTCGTCACGACTCGACGGGCAAAGATTCTTTTATGCCGGGCGTTGTTTTGGCTTGCAAAAAAGTTCGCGGGCTCAAGGGTTTGACAATCGGTTTGGATAAAATTTTGGATTAAGGAGTTTTTATCATGAAAAAATTTTTTAGTTTAATTCTCGCCGCGCTGTCGATTTTTATTTTTACGGCTTGCGGAAATTCAGCCGAGAAAACTGCGCCCGAAGAAAAAACTTCCGATAAAACCGCGCAGGTTGAAGAGCCTGCCGATAAAATTTTGGTTGCATATTTTTCTTGCACGGGCAACACCAAGCAAGCCGCCGAGGAAGTCGCCGAAATTCTCAACGCCGACACTTTTGAAATTGTCCCAGATCAACCCTACACGCCCGAAGATTTGGACTACAACATTGAGGATTGCCGCGCCAATCTTGAACAAAAAGATCCCGACGCCCGCCCCAAAATCAAAGAAGACATTAAAAATTTCCCGCAATACAAGACGATTGTTTTGGCTTTTCCGATTTGGTGGGGTGCCGAGCCGCGCATAATCGATACCTTCGTCGAAAGTCACAACTTCGCGGGGAGAGTTGTCATACCCGTCTGCACGTCGGGCGGCAGTGAGATTGATACCGCCGAAAAAAATCTTAAGGAAGTTTGCAAAGGCGCGGACATCAGGCAGGGCAAAAGGCTCGGAATTATTTCCAAAGACGAAGTTAAAGCCTGGCTTGATTCTTTGAAGTTATGAGAAATTTTTTTATCGACGCGATTTTATTTGTGCTGTTCGTGGCGGAGTTGAGTTTTCATTTCCTGCCGAAAATTTTGCACGAAGTTTTAGGCGTAGCAATGGCGGCGGCGATTCTTATCCACATTTTCATTAACCGCCGCCGTTTTGTTTTTCAAATAAAAAAAATCACGCCGCGAAAATTTTTTTCCGCGACGATAAATTTTGCGCTGACAATCTGCGCGGCGATAATCATTGCAACGGGCGTCTGCATGTCGAATTACCTTTTCTCGGACTTGGTGAGCTTTGAACTCCGCCGCAACATGACAATTCACCAACTGCACGTCTCGACGCCGTATATTATGCTGATTTTAATCGGAATTCATATCGGCTTGCATTGGCGCGAACTTTGGCAGAGATTTTTAAAATTGGTCGGGGCGGAAGAATTTTATCTGCGGAGAAAAAATTTTTTCAGAGCGACAGCAGTAATTTTATCGGCGGTCGGAGTTTCGGGATTTTTTTTGAACAGAATCGGCGATAGAATTTTAATGAAACACATATTCGCGACACCCGCAAGCGAATTGCCCGCCGCAATTTTTATTTTGCTTATAATCGGCGGCGCAGGATTTTTCGCCTTGATGACTTTTCTGCTCGACGAAAAAATTAAAAAGGAGCTTGATTGAATGGACGCAAAAATTATAAAAGGAATGCTTTTGGGCTTAGCGACGGGCGACGCGTTGGGTGTACCTGTCGAATTTGAAATGCGCAGAACTTTGCAAGAAAATCCCGTTGTAAACATGCGCAGTTTCGGCTCGTGGCATCAACCGGCGGGCACTTGGTCGGACGACACCAGCTTGACGATTGCGGCAATGGAAAGTATTTCTCGGCTCAAGAAAATTGATTATCTTGACGTAATGGAAAATTTTTTGAAGTGGTACGAACGCGACGAGTTCACTGCGACGGGCGAGCGTTTTGATATCGGCAATACGACGCGTTCGGCTATTGTCAGATTTTCGAGAAAAATTTTGCCGCCGAACAAATGCGGCGCGACGGAGGGAAGTTCCAACGGCAACGGCTCCTTAATGCGGATTCTGCCCGCGACGCTTTATCTTTATTTTACACGCGGGCAAATCGGCGGCGACGAGTTGAAAATTATTCATGAATTCTCCGCGCTGACTCACGGGCACGCTATCAGCAAAACTGCTTGCGGAATTTATTCGCTGATTGCCGCGCAGATTTTGAACGGGAAAAATATTTCCGAAGCAATTTTGGTGGGCATGGCGGCGGCGAGAGTTTTTTACGGCGAGGACAAAGCTTTTAAAAATTTCTCGCGTCTCTGCGACGAAAATTTTGCCGCGCTTCCCGAAGATAAAATTTCCGCGTCGGGCTACGTCGTCAGCACATTGGAGGCGGCTCTTTGGTGTCTGCTGAATACCGACAATTATAAATCGCTCGCGCTCAAGGCAGTCAACCTCGGCGAAGATACCGACACGACTGCGGCGGTTGCGGGCGGGCTTGCGGGAATTTTTTACGGCGCAGATAAAATTCCTGCCGAGTGGCTTGCGACTTTGAAACGGCGCGACTATCTCGAAAAAATTTGTGAAGACTTCGCCGCCGTCCTGTAAAAAAATTAATCCCGCCGATTTTCTCGACGGGATTTTTTTTATTGCAACGACAAATTGTCGGATTAAATTTCTTCGCTGGTCGGGGTGACAGGATTTGAACCTGCGACATCAAGTTCCCAAAACTTGCGATCTACCCCTGATCTACACCCCGAAAAATTTTTATTTTAACCACGGGTTTTCTTGTATTCGGGAAGTATACAGCGAGACACAATTTATGTCAATAAGACTTTCGCCTACCGCGCCGCAAAATAAAAATCTAAATTCACAATACTGTTTCAAGGAGCGATTTATCCATAACGGTTAAAATTACTTCGAGTTCGCCTTGAAAATCTTCAATCGCCCGAACGGCGACTTTGAGCGCGTCGGGCGGCGGATAGCCGTAAATGCCGCTTGAGATTAGCGGGAAGGCGATACTTTTCAAATTATTTTCGGCGGCAAGTTTCAAGCTGTTTGTGTAACACGAACGCAAAAGATTTTCTTCGCCGAATTGACCGCCGCGCCAAATTGGTCCCGCTGTGTGAATAATAAATTTTGCAGGAAGATTAAAACCCGGCGTTATAACAGCCTCGCCCGTTTGAATCGGCGCAAGTTTATTGCAAGCCTCTTGGAGTTCCCGATAACCCGCCGCACGGAAAATCGCTCCGCAAACTCCGCCGCCCGCCAAAAGTCCCGTGTTCGCCGCATTGACAATCGCGTCAACCTTCAGCGTCGTGATATCCGCGTTCAAAAATTTAAGCATGATAAAAATCTCCTCCGAAATTTTTTGCCACATTGTAATGTTCGCATTTAAACTTTGCAACCGCAGAAAATTTCTTAAATCTTGGTTGGGGCGGGAACGAAGAAAAATTTTTCTTCAGAAATTTAAACTCATAAGGACTTCGCCCGTGTCTAGGTCGAAAATCTGAATTTTTTCGTCGTCGATAATCGCGACACTTGTCTTTTTATCGGCGCGGTTGCTCAAATACGGCGAGACGGTTCCGGGATTGAGGAAAACGGTATTGCCGCGCTTTTCCAAAACGGTCGTGTGAATATGCCCCGTGATAAAAATGTCCGCGTGAAGATGAGCCGCCATTTTATCTTTGTCGGTATCGGTCGGCAACATGTGCCCGTGATTAATGACAATGCGCTTGCCGCCCGCGAAAATGTGCGAATAGGACGACAGAACGGGCACTTCCAAAACGAGTTGATCAACTTCCGAATCGCCGTTGCCGCGAGCAATCACGAACGGGATTTTTGACGCGTTAATAAAATTCGCAAGAGCTTTCGGGTTGTAATCGTCGCCTTTGTAATTGGGATTGTTCGGACCGTGATAGAGAACGTCGCCGGCATGAGCGATTAAATCTGCGTCGGAGAAAAATTTTTCCATTGCAAGCGCAACGCGCTCGTGATAGCCGTGAGAATCCGAAAGAACACCGATTTTCATTTTTAAAACTCTCCCTTCCAATTTCGGTGAGAAAATTATAAAGTGTTTACTTCGCGGCGGCAAGAAAATTTTTGCGGCGGCTTTTTTTAGTGCAAACGTTTGACATATTCCTCTACAATCTATAAAATATCGTGGTATTCAAGGAAAAAATTTAGGGGGTGAGTGTTATCGCTATTACTATCGCAGCAGTCATCATTGCAATAATCCTCGGCGCATTGGGCGGCTACACGGCGCGAAAAAGAACTGCCGAAGCAAAAATCGGTTCGGCGGAAGATGAAGCGCGGCGCATTGTCGACGAGGCGCGAGAAAAATCTAACGCAGAAAAAAAAGAAGCCATTCTTGAAGCTAAGGAAGAAATTCATAGAATGCGGCAGGATCTCGATCGCGATACCAAAGAAAGACGCAACGAGCTTTCGCGGCAGGAGCGGCGCGTGGTTCAGAAGGAAGAAAATCTCGACAAAAAGCTGGATTCACTGGAAAAAAAGGAAGTTCTTCTGAGTAAAAAAGAGGCAAGACTCAATGAATCTCAAGCACAGCTTGACGCAATGCAGGAAAAGGAGGATGCAGAACTTGAACGAATTGCCGCGCTGAGCAAGGAAGAGGCACGCGGCATTATCATGAGCGAGGTTGAAGAAGGTTTAAAACACGACAAGGCAGTCAGAATCAAAGAATACGAAGCGCAAATCAAGGACGAGGCAGAAAAAAAAGCGCGTGACATTTTGAGCACGGCAATTCAACGTTGCGCGGCAGATCACGTGACTGAAACAACGGTATCTGTTGTATCACTTCCGAGCGACGACATGAAAGGGCGGATTATCGGACGCGAAGGCAGAAATATCAGAACACTTGAAACTTTGACGGGCATTGATTTAATTATCGACGACACGCCCGAAGCGGTTATCTTGTCGGGCTTTGACCCTGTCAAAAGGGAAATTGCCCGCGTCGCTCTCGAAAAATTAATTTCGGACGGAAGAATTCACCCTGCGCGGATTGAAGAAATGGTCGAAAAGGCGCAACGCGACGTCGATAACCGCATGAAGGAGGCGGGCGAACAGGCAACTTTCAAAGTCGGAGTGCATGGAATTCATCCCGAACTTGTCAAACTTTTGGGGCGGCTGAAGTATCGCACAAGCTATGGACAAAATGTTTTAAGTCACTCAATCGAAGTGGCATTGCTCGCGGGAATTATGGCGAGTGAACTCGGAGTTGATGTGAATTTGGCAAAACGAGCGGGGCTCCTCCACGACATAGGAAAAGCGGTAGATCACGAAGTCGAAGGACCGCACGTGACAATCGGCGCGGATTTGGCAAAGCGTTATCGTGAAAATAAAAACGTCATAAACGCGATAGCCTCTCACCACGGCGACATTGAGGCGACTTCGGTTGAAGCGGTTTTGGTTGCGGCGGCGGACGCAGTTTCGGCGGCAAGACCCGGCGCAAGGCGCGAAAGTTTGGAAATGTATCTCAAGCGGCTCAAAATGCTTGAGGAAATTGCCGAGTCATTTGAAGGCGTCGAGAGATGTTTTGCAATTCAGGCAGGGCGAGAAATTCGCGTCATGGTTAAGCCCGATAAAATCGACGACGCGGCGGCAATTACCCTTGCGCATGACATAGTTAAAAAGATTGAAAAGGATTTGGATTATCCCGGACAAATTCGGGCGACAATTATTCGAGAAGTTCGAGTCGTCGATTACGCAAAATAAGGGACAAAGGAGAAGGGACAAGGGAAAAGTTCAAAATCCCTTACCCCTTGCCCCATGTCCCTTTTCCCTTACAAAGGAGGTTAGAGCGGTGTTTGATTTTTTAAAAAAGGCGAAGAAACCCGATCCCGATGCCGGGCGGCTTTTGGCGTCGATTTTGGTAGTTTTTCCTGCAATTCAATCAGTGACTTACGAATCAAAAGACGAGACGCTTCAATTCTCCTTTGCATTGAATGGGAAATTTTCACACGACGATTTTCAGAAGTTCTTAAACTACGTGGCGGAATCGATAGAAACTTTCCACCATTTGGAAGGGCTCGGCGGCGCGACGATTGAACTAAATGTTGAGGGGATTTACGGCACTTGCTTTTTAAATGTTCGGCGCGACGTGGCAACTTTGACTTGTCGGGAGCTGTCGCTTTTGACGGAGTTAGCAGCAAATTATTTCGGCGACAATCTGATTGAGGAATATGACGACGATCACATTCCCGACGAAGAATATTTAATGGAGCAGGAAGATTATCTTGAGCAATGTTTAAACAATATGCGGCAACTGCGGGTCGAAGGGCGGCTTGTCGGCGTTCGCGAACATGAGCGCGTTGTAGTTTATGCGCGCTAGGAAAGAGAGGAAAAATTTTTTGAAAATACTAATGGTCGGTGATGTTGTCGGCAGAACCGGCAGATATTTTTTTATGGAACAGACGCCCGAACTAAAACAGGCGAAAAAAATTGATATGGTCATCGTCAACGGCGAAAATGCCGCTCACGGCAAAGGCTTAACGCCGCAAATTTTCAACGAACTGATTAAGGGCGGCGCGGACGTCGTGACGAGCGGGAATCACATTTGGGATAATCCCAATGTCCTGCAGATTATCGACACGGAACCTTTTCTGCTTCGTCCCGCGAATTATCCCGAAGATACGCCCGGCAATAGTTTTTGCATTTACCCTATCGGCAAAAAAAATATCGGCGTGATAAATATGTCGGGCAGGATTTTTATGCAACCGCCAATGGACGATCCTTTTCGGCTCGGAGAAAAAATTGTAAAGTTCCTCAAAAAAACTTGCGACGTAATTTTGGTTGACTTCCACGCCGAGGCAACCAGCGAGAAACTCGCCTTTGCACATCTTTTTGACGGAAAAATTACAGCGGTTGTCGGCACGCATACGCATGTTCAAACGGCGGACGAAAAAATTTTGCCGAAAGGCACGGCTTATATCAGCGATTTGGGCATGGTCGGCGCGGAGAATTCGATTTTGGGTATGGCGATTGAGCCTGTAATAAAAAAATTTTTAAGCGGACGACCGAGCAAATTTGAAGTTGCCGAGGGCGCGAGCGTTTATTGCGCCGCCTTGCTTACAATAAACGACGCGACGAACAAAGCAACCAAAATAGAACGAATTTTTATCAAAGAACGCAAGCGGTGATAAAAATTTTTTAGAGAATAATAAATAACCGCTATTAACAAGTGAAATAAAATATATGCCAAAATCGGCGGGTTTAGTGAAGGATTTAAATTAAGTTTGAAGAATTAACAAGGAAAATAATTTAGACGCAGAAGGAGCCGCAGCAGGTAGAAAACCACTACAACACCAAAATGCAACAAGGGAGGAGGACCAGTTATGGAAATTCTAAAGGTATCAGCCAAATCTAACCCCAATTCCGTCGCCGGCGCACTCGCGGGAGTTATCCGCGAAACCGGAAGTGCCGAGATGCAGGCGATAGGTGCCGGAGCGCTGAACCAAGCGGTTAAAGCGGTTGCCATTGCACGCGGCTTCGTGGCACCGCACGGCGTAGACCTCATCTGCATTCCTGCTTTTACGGACATTGAAATTGACGGGAGTGAACGCACTGCTATCAAACTCATAGTCGAACCGCGTTGATTCCACGGCAACTCACCCCGTCTCGGCACTCATTTGAAGTTGTATCAAAAATTTTTCAGAAGCCGTAAAGGCGGACATTTGTAACAGTCACGGAGGGAAAGTTTAATGGCGGGCGATTTGCATACCCATACGAATTTTTCGGACGGTTCCTACTCTCCCGAAGAACTCGTGACGGCAGCAAAAAAAATCGGTCTCCACTATCTGGGCATAACCGATCATGACACTGTTGACGGTGTTCGTCATCTTTACGAAAACGGGCTCTACCCCGGTAGGGGCGTAAATATAATTCCCGGGGTCGAGCTTAGCGCAAATCACCCCGAAAGGGATATTCACATTGTCGGTTACAACATTGATATTTATAATGAAGCCCTCTTGGAAATGATTGACAAAATTATTGAGGCGCGCTGGGAAAGATTCAGCGAAATTATCAGCATTCTGCAGATTAAAAAATACAACATTCGCGAGGCGGACGTTTTAAAAATCGCGGGCACCAGTCGCTCAATCGGTCGGGCGCATATTGCGCGGACGTTGGTAAAAGCGGGCGCGTTTAAAAGTGTCCGGGACGCTTTCGACAAAATGCTCGGCAAAGGAAAACCTGCCTATGTGCCGCGTTACTTGCCGGAGGTCGACGAAATAATTGAGGTTATTCATCAAGCGGGCGGAAAAGCCGTTTTGGCTCACCCAAAACTTGTCGGCGACGATGAGTTGGTTGAGGAGCTTTGCAAAAAAGTGGACGGTTTGGAAGTTTATTATCCCTTCCACAAGCCGGCAGAAGTTCAGCATTATTTTTTCCTTGCACAGAAATACAACCTTCTGATAACCGGCGGTAGCGATTTTCACGGGACTTCTTCCAGATTCGTCAAAGAACTCGGAGAATTTACGATAAGCGATAAGCTTGCCGAAAAATTTTTCGTCGAGCCGCAAAACTAATTTAAGCGTATGAAATTGAGCAAAAAAATAATCCGTCTCAACCGAGGCGGGTTATTTTTTTATTGCGTTTTGTCATAAGTTTTCTTAATTGATTTTTACAAGCCGCTCGCCGTTTAGCAGGTAAAGATATTTTTCCGCGACGTTTATTTTCAGCAAAGCCTCAACCGCCGCCGCGTAAAGTTCAATCTGAATTTTGTAGCGTTCGCCGATATTTTCTGAATCGCGGTCGGTTTTGTAGTCAAGCAAAATCCATTTGCCTGCCGCGTCTTTGAACAGTAAATCGATTATCCCTTGTATAAAAATTTTCTCCTTGACGTGAAAAAATTTTTCGGCGTCAATCAGTCGGCTGAACGGCAACTCGCGATAAAATTCCTGCGACGATATAAGCCGCTGTCCGAGTTCACCGGCAAAAAATTTCGCAATCCGCTCCGCCCGAATAACTTTGACATTCTCTTTTGGAATAATTTCGCGGCGGGCGAGTTCCTCAATCTGCGCGGCAATTCCTTTCTTTGACAAATCGCCGCGTAAATTCAAATTCTGCATGACTTTATGCATGAGCGAACCGAATTCCGCGCCCGAAAGTTTTTTCACCTGCATGAAGTTCGGACGACGATAAATAAATTTCTCGGCGGATTTTTTCTGTGCGAAGTCCTCGAATAGCGGCGGCTCCTCTTCTTCTGCGCGGCGTTTCAGCTCCGTGACTGAAAGTTTTGCGGGGATTTTTTCAAGCGGCGTCGGCGAAAGTTTTTCGGGCGTCGACAAAATTTTTTTCGCTGTCGTGTCGAGTCCGCGCTCCTTTACCGCCAAAATTTTTTCCAACGGCACGCGCTCCGATTTTATCGCCGGATAAATCGCGTCTTTTATCGGCAACAGCCAATCCATAAATTTTCCCGCCGATAAAATTTCGTAATCGTCCAAAATGTCGACCGGCGTCAATTTCTCCAACGCGGTTTTACTTGTTGTTCCGACTAAAAATAATTTTTCCTGCGCCCGCGTCAAAGCCACGTACAAAATCCGAAGTTCTTCGGCGAGAGATTCTTCCTCAATTTTTTTCGACACGGCTTGAGTTGCCAGCGTTTTGACTTTCAGTTGAAAGCCTTTCGGCGTCCGATGCGCTCCAATTCCCAGCTCCCTGTGCATGAAAAGTTTTTTCCGCTTGTAATCTTCGTTGTTGAATTGCTTGCCGATACCCGCCACAAAAACCACGGGATATTCAAGCCCTTTGCTTTTGTGAATCGTGACGACGCGCACGACGTCTTCATTTTCGCCGAGCGTCGTCGCAGTCGATAAATCTTTTTGCAAACCTTGAAGCTTTTTTATAAACTCCAAAAATCTCGACAAGCCGCGGGCGTTTGTCGCCTCGAAGGCGGCGGCGCGGTCGATTAAAATTCGCAAATTCGCCTGCCTTGCGTCGCCGCGATTTTCTTTGCCGACAAAGTCATAATAGCCCGTCTCGCGATAAAGTTTGCTCAAAAGTTCGGGCACGCTTAGTTGTCGCGCCGCGTCCCGCCAATAATTTATCTTCGCCAAAAAATTTTTGCATTTTTCCGAGCCGAGACTGACTGCCGTATAAAAATCCGCGTCGGGCTTGGCAATTTTAATTTCGGCAAGCTCCTCCGCCGTGAAATTTCCAATCGGGCTGAGCATGACCGCCGCAAGCGGAATATCCTGCCGCGCATTATCCAACAAACTCAAAAGACTGACGACAATTTGAACTTCCGTCGCCCGAAAATAATTTTCTTCGTCGGGCACATAGGCGGGCACCCCGAACTTTTTCAGCGTGTCGAGAATTTCAAACGCCTGAGTTTTAGGCGAGCGGTGAAGAATAACAATATCCCGAAATTCAACGGGGCGATAAATTTCGCCGTCGCGCACGAGTTTTTCGGATTTTATAAGCTCGTGAATTTTGCCCGCGATAAAGCGCATTTCAAGTTCAATCGCCTTGCTGTCGTCGTTGGAATCTTTCTCCCGTTCAATGTAAAAAAATTCGGGGCGTTCGTCGAAATAATTTTCTCCGACTTCGTAACTCGCGCCGAATTGAAGTTGCGCCGCCTCGTTGTAA
The DNA here is from genome assembly GCA_946536825.1 of uncultured Selenomonadales bacterium. Lineage (GTDB taxonomy): Bacteria > Bacillota > Negativicutes > Selenomonadales > Selenomonadaceae > Quinella. Next base: position 15,763 of record CAMNEX010000003.1, read on the forward strand.
TCTATCTCCGTCGCACGCTTGTTCATTAGCCGCTTAAAAATTTCGTTGACCGCGCAGATAATTTTCTCCCGACTCCGGAAATTTTTCGACAGATTTATACAGCGATAATTTTCCATTTTGTTCTTGAAATTGGCGGAATCGACAAGGCGGAAACGATAAATCGACTGCTTGACATCTCCGACGAAAAACAGATTGTCGCCGCGAGAAATTTTTTGGACAATCGCCTCCTGCACGCCGTTTGTATCCTGGTATTCATCAACCATAATGAATTTAAATTTTTGGCGGTAAGCGTCGGCGACTTCGGGCGCGGCATCGAAAATTTTCAGCGCGAAATGTTCCATGTCGGCAAAATCGATAATGCCGCGTTCGCGCTTGGCGGCGGCGAAGGCTTGCGAAAAATCTTTCGTCACGCGGATTAATTCTTTTATCGGCTTGAAAAGTTCGCGAACATCGGAAATCATTTTATCCGCGGGCGCAAGAAAATAATTTTTGCGCAGGTCGAGAAGTTTTTCCTTGTAGCCGTCGCGCAGATTTTGAATATTATCTTTAACAATTTTTTTATCACCAACGAATTTTCCGCCGCCGAAATTGCAAAATTTAATCGCCCAAATCTTGTCGTAAGTTTTATCCCAATCGTCACGGGAATTTTTTAAATCGTTGAGCTGATTAAAATCGTCGCCGATAACATTGACTTTGATATTATTTTTTTCGGCGAGTTGAATTGCCTCCGCGCAGTCGCCAAAAATTTTATCCAGCGTTTCGGAGATATACGGCTTGAGAATTTCTTTAAACCAGGAAATATCTTCCAGCCGCGCAGTTTCGGGCAAATCGTAAGGCGCGGCGAGCGAATCGAGCCAATCTTCAGGATAAGGCATGCTCAGCGAAAAATTATGCAGGTCGATAATCATTTCGTGAATTTTATCGTCGCCGTGAACATTGCCGCCAAATTCGTCCGTGAAATTTTTAAAAGCCTCGCCGCCGTTCTTGTAGTTTTCCTCAAAAAGTTCCTCGATAACTTCCTTTTTCAAAATGTCAAGTTCGTTATCGTCGGCAGTGCGAAATTTCGGATCAAGATAAATTCGCGAAAAATTTCTGCGCAAAATCGATTGACAAAAAGAATCGAACGTTGAAATCTGCGCGGTGCTCAAAAGAATTATTTGGCGTTCGAGGCGCGTCTGATTGTCGGCGTCAAGTTCGGTTTCAAGGCGTTTCATTAAGGCGGCTTGAATTCGCGAACGCATTTCCTGCGCGGCGGCGTTCGTGAAAGTCACGATTAACATTTCGTCGACTTCGCAAAAATTTTCCTCAATCAATCTTATGACGCGCTCGACTAGGACGCGAGTTTTGCCCGCGCCCGCCGCTGCCGCCGTCAAAATATTTTCGCCGCGAGCCTCAACAGCCGCGAGTTGTTCCTTTGTCAGTTCCATAATTAAAACCTCAACATTGCCAGCGCAAAAATTCTCAATCGAATTTAAGTTCTCCTCGCTCCAAACGTTCGCGAAGTGTCGGAGCTTTGGCGTCTTTATCTGCCAAAATCGTCGGCGCGAAAGGCCAATCAATTTTAATTTCCGGGTCGTCCCAACGAATATTCCCGTCACAATTCGGCGCGTAAAAATTATCCGCTTTGTATTGAATCTCAACGTCGTCGGTTAAAGTCAAAAAGCCATGAGCAAAGCCGCGGGGAATCAGCAGTTGTTTTTTGTTTTCGGCAGTGAGTTCGACGGCAACCCATTTTGCAAAAGTTTCGGAACCTTCGCGAATATCAATCGCCACGTCCAAAAGTTTGCCGCGAGTGCAACGGACGAGTTTTGTTTGGGCAAAAGGAGCCGTCTGATAGTGCAAGCCGCGAAGAGTTCCCTTCTGCGCGGAGTAAGATTGATTATCCTGCAGAAAATTAAAATTGAGTCCCGCCGCCTCCATTTTGCGCGCCGACCACGTTTCCATAAACCAGCCGCGAGCGTCGCCGAAAACTTTTGGTTCCAAAATCAAAACGCCTTCCAAATCAGTTTTAGTCACTTGCATAAAAAATTCCTCCCAAATTTAATTTTTAGGCAGTTTATCCGTTTTGCTGTTGACCGTCAAGCAAAGACAAGATATTATGCTTTAAATCATTTTGGAGGCGGTAATGTGAAATTTTTTATAACAGGCAACGATTCAATCAAAGCGGGGCTTGATTTAACATTTATTGTGCCCGCCGATTCGGTTGTAAGTGTTTTCGCCGACAAGGAACAAACCTTGCGGCAGAGTTATTCAATCGCGAAAAATATTTTTCAACTCGTCGGCAAGGGCGAAATAAATTTCGTTCTTATCGGGCTGATGCCCGACAGTTTATTTCGCGACGAGGACGGCAATCTGACGGCGGACGCTTTCAAAGAAAATTTGCAGGTATTGAACGATTATATAAAACTTTGTATCGAAAACGGCGCACAACCTGTCGGCTTAATTTTACCGGTTGCTCCGTCCATTCGCGAACATTACAGGGAAAATTTTTTGAATCCGCTTTTGAATATTCTCGGCAAGTTTGAAAGCACTTACAATTTCAAGCTCTTAAATCTTTTTGCTATCGAGATGCATGAAATAGGCTTTTCCGACAAGACGCACTTAAAAGAAGACGGCGCGAGATTAGTCAGCATTCTTTTGACGCTGAATTTATTTGCAAAGAAAATTTTATCCATAACAGATTTTTGCAACATGAATTACAATTATTTTAATGGGCTCGCTTACATAACGGAAAAAAATTTTTTTCATGCTCTCATGGAGCAAATTTTTTCTTACAGCGTTAAAAAGATTCGCAACAAGAAAAAAATTAAACTCGCATTCGTCACGGATCACGCGGCGACGTGGTGCGGCGATAAACTTTACAATCTTTTCGCGAAAAACGACCGCTTCGAGACAACGGTATTTTTATGTTGCGGATATGAATCCACCTTGGAAGATAGCCGCCATGACTTGGAACAATTTAAAAACGCCGGGATAAATGCTGTCGGCGTTTTCGATTTGCAGGAAGAAACTCCGCCTCAAGACGTTATATTTTTCTTGAGACCGTACACTGTTAATTTATCAAAAAGTTTTCAATTCGATGTGCTGACGCCTCAAACACTTGTGCTTCACATTCCTTACGGCATTAAGATGATAACTGCAGATAACTACCTCAATCTCCCGATTATGCGCATTGCTTGGAAAAATTTTTTCGAGTCAATAAACTCGCTTAAATTTCACGACGAAAAGTGCAATGTTGGCGTTCCACGCGGCTTAGTCAGTGGTCAGCCGAAAATGGATTTCTTTTTTGAAGACACAAGCAAAGTTTCCTTCCCTTGGAAAATGACGCGCCCCGACGCAAAAAAAATTATCTGGGCTCCGCACCACGCATTTAACAAAAAAGTTCCCCGCGACGGTTATTCAACGTTTCCTTATAATTACAGATTTATGTACGAATTTGCCAAGGCGCACCCCGAAACTTCCTGGGTTGTCAAACCGCATCCCAGATTGATGCTTGAGGCTGTCGAATCCGGACTTTTTCCTTCGGTTGAGGCTTACGAAAATTATCTGCAACAATGGAACGATTTGCCCAATGCGCAGGTTTACAGCGGAGCTTATTATCAAGAAATCTTTGCAACTTCCGACGGCATGATTCACGATTCCCTTTCCTTTATCGCCGAATATCAATACACGCATAAGCCCATGATTTATTTGATAGATGAAAAAGTTAGAACGGATTTAGTTGAACTCGGACAAAAAATTTTGAAAGTCTCTTATGTCATTGACGGGAAAAATCTCGAACAAATAGCCTTTGCTCTTCAAAAACTTTTTATCGAGGGCAATGATCCGCTAAAAGACGCCCGACAAAAAGCTTTCGACGAAGAGTTAAATTATTATCAACTAAACGGCATGGACGCGAGCGACTTCATTTTCAAAAATATTTCTCAAGAATTGGGGCTTTGACGACGGAGGAATCAGTCATGGAAAATCATTGGCAAGAACTTTGGAATAACAGGAAAATTAATTTTGAAGAACTGACCGAACAGGACGAGCAGCGACTGATTTTGGAATTGAAACGGATTGTCGGCTGGGATTTTCAAGGAAAAAGTTTTTCGGTGGCGACAGAGGAGTTTAAAAAGGAATACAAATATCTTCGGGAAAATTTGCAACTGAATGAAAGTTCAATGGGGAGTATTTTTGAAGTCGGTTGCGGAAGCGGCGCGAATCTTTATTTTTTCAAAAAAGATGGCTTCCGTGTCGGCGGTTTGGATTACGCGGAAAATTTGCTCGCCGTTGCCAAAAAAGTTGTCGGCGAAGAAAGTTTTATCGAATGCATTGTGGGCGAGGCGTCACAACTTCCCACGGAAATAAAATATGATTCAGTTTTTGCTGCTGGGGTTTTTTCGTATTTTACCGATTTGGATTACGTGGAAAAAGTTTTGGATAAAATGATTGCCAAGGCAAAACGGAGCGTCGGAATTTTGCGTATGCTCAACGCGGACACTAAGGAAGATTATTTGAAATATCGCAGGGAACACACGAAAAATTACGACGAACTTTATAAAAATTTGCCGAAGCTCTTTATCTCGAAGAAATTTTTTGAAGAATACGCCGCAAAAAATGATTTGGAAGTAAAATTCTCGCGGCACCACATGGAAGGCTTTTGGAATGAGCCGTTTAATTTTGATTGTTTTCTTTATAAAAAAAATCGCAGGTGATTCAATGAAAAAATTTGTTTTCGATTTGGACGGCACGATAACAAAAATCGAGACACTGCCTTTGCTTGCCGGCGAACTCGGTTTAAAGGAAGAAATGAAACTTTTGACGGACTTAACCTTGAGCGGGAAAATTCCCTTCGCGAATTCTTTTAAGCTCCGCTATCTGGTCTTGAGAAATATTCCGCTGAAAAAAATTCAAGATGTCATGGCGTCCGTTGAACTTGACGAGGAAATTGCCGCGTTCATAAAGGAACATAAAAAAAATTGTGCCGTCGTGACAGGCAACCTTGATTGCTGGATTGAGCCGCTAACAGCGAAACTCGGTTGCGAAAGTTTTTCCTCGACAAGCGAACTTGACGAAAATAATGTTCCTGTCTTAAAAAAAATTCTGGACAAGGGCGAAGCTGTTCGCGAGTTGAAAAAGACTTGCGACAAAGTCATTGCTGTCGGCGAGAGTTTTAACGATGTGCCGATGTTTGAAGAATCGGACGTTGCGATAGCTTACGGCGGCGTTCACAAGCCCGTGAGCACGGCGATTTCCATTTCAAATTATGTCGTTTTTGACGGAGGTGCTTTATGTCGGTTGTTAAAAATGTTGTGATTGCCGCCGCCGGTACGGGAACACGTTTGGGCATGGGCAAGCCGAAATGTTTGATAAAAGTAAACGGCAAAAGCATTCTGGAATATCAGCTTGAATTGCTAAAGGACGTTGAGAATGTTTTTTTGATTGTCGGCTTTTGCGAAGAAGAAGTTATGGATTTTGCCGGCGAACTCCGCAAGGATATTATTTTTGTGCGGAACGCCAATTTCAGTCGCACCAAAACTTTGGGAAGTTTTTATTTGGCGGCGAAAATTATTGACGGCTCGGCAATTTTTATGGATGGCGATATGATAATCAAGCCGCAAGCCTTTGACGAATTTTTAACGACTGCCGCGCAAAGCAACGCGGGCGAATTTCTTATTGCGGTTTCGGAAAGAATTTCGGACGATCCTGTTTATTGCAAAGTTGTTCCCGCGGGCGACAAATTGACAATTCACGGCTTTTCCTACGAGGAGAAAACCGCTTACGAGTGGGCTAACGTGGTTTTTATGCCCGCCGATAAAATGAGCGGCGGCAACACCCATACTTTTGAGCATCTGAAAAAATTTCTTCCTGCCGAGGCAAAAATTATTGACCGCCTCGAAATAGATACGCCGGAAGATTTAGCTTATGCGGAGAAATTTCTTCAGTCGGAAAATTGGTTTTGAATAAAAATTTTTAGTTATAGAGGAGAAAATTTTAATGGAAAAAACTTTGGTGTTAATCAAGCCGGACGCCTTCGGCAAAAATCACGCGGGCGATATTCTCAAGCTTTACGAAGACGCGGGCTTTAAAATTATCGCGGCTAAGGTTATGAAGATGACGGCGGAGCTTGCCGCAAAACATTACGTCGAACATATCGGACGACCGTATTATCCCGCGCTGGTTGAGTTCATGACAAGTGCTCCGATTATGGCTTTGGTGCTCGGCGGCGACAACGTTATAAAAAAAGTTCGCGAGATTAACGGCGCGACTAATCCTGCCGAGGCGGCGGAAGGAACAATTCGCAAACTCTACGCCGAGGATAAAACTAAAAATGCCGTTCACGCCTCCGACAGCGAAAAAAGCGCGGCGCGGGAAATTCCGATTTTCTTCAGCGCGTGTGAAATTTTCGATTAAAAATCTTTTCGCAACAAAAAAAATCCTCAACTTAACGTCGGGGATTTTTTTTAATGCAAAATTTCTCGTCGGCTGGTATAATCTCGGAAAAAATTTTTAAGAGGTTTTGCAAATGCTGAATTACAGAAATGAGCTTGATAAAATGCCGTCATATGACGGGGTGGAAAAAAATTATCGGATAAAAGTCAACGCGAATGAATCTACGCTGAACTTGCCGCCGCTGGTCGAAGAGCGCGTAATAAATCGGCTGGCGTTGCTGGCGTTCAATCGGTATCCGAACGAAGAATATTATTCGCTTGTCGAGCAGATCGCCAAAAGTTTTTCGGTCGACAATTCGCAAGTTTTATTGGGCGGCGGGTCGAGCGAGATTATAGAAAAAGTTTTTCATGCGTTCGGCGGCGCGGGCAGGAAAATTGTTTATCCGCAACCGAGTTTTTCAATGTACAAAATTTACGCCAAGGCGGCTGAGGCGCAGGGCGTTCCCTTCGATTTGGACGAGAAATTTAATCTCAATGTCGACGCGTTCATAAAAAAAATTCGCGAAGTCGACGCGAGCCTTGCGGTTGTTTGCAATCCGAATAATCCCACCGGAAACGCTTTGACGCCCGCGCAGGTCGAGAAAATTGCCGCGGCGATTGACTGCGCTTTTCTGCTTGACGAAGCTTACGTTGAATTTTACGGGCAGTCGGCTGTCAATCTCGTCAAGAAATATCCCAATCTGATTGTCGCCCGAACTTTTTCCAAAGCTTACGGCATGGCAGGAGCCCGCGTCGGCTACATGATTGCTCAAGCCGAAGTCACGCGCATGATTAACAAAACTTTTATGCCCTATCACATGAACGTTTTGACTTTGGCGGCGGCGGACATTGTCTATCAAATGCGCGACGAATTTATTCCGCGCATGCAGATGATAATCGACGAACGCGAGCGCATGTTCGAGCGGCTGGAAAAATTATCGGGCGTCGAAGTTTTTCCGTCGGAGGCGAATTTTATTTTAATTCGGCTCGCCCGCGCAGAGGAACTTAAAAATTATCTGGAGTCGCTGGACATCGGCATAAGATATTTTTCGCCGAATTCTTTCGGGCTGAAAAATTGCTTGCGAATATCAATCGGCATGCGCCTTGAGAATGACGAAGTTTTCTCCGCGATAAAAAATTTTTTGGAGGTCAGATAATGAGAATCGGGAAAATAAATCGGGCGACAAATGAAACTAAAATTGACGTTGAAATAAATCTCGACGGCAACGGCAAGGCGGAAATTTCTTCGGGCATAGGATTTTTTAATCACATGCTGAATCTTTTCGCGGCGCACGGGCAATTTGATTTAAAAGTTATCTGCGCGGGCGATTTGGAAGTGGACGGACATCACAGCGTTGAGGACATTGGAATTTCTTTAGGCGCGGCGTTGAAGTCGGCTTTGGGCGATAAGCGCGGCATAACTCGCTACGGAACTTTTTTTCTGCCAATGGACGAAACTCTCGCCTTGGTGAGTTTGGACATAAGCGGGCGACCGTTTTTGGTTTGTGAAATTGGAGAGCTCGCGCCTGCGATTGGCGATTTTGACACGGAGCTTGTCGAAGAATTTTTGCGGGCGTTCGCCTTTAACGCGGGAATAACACTTCACGCTAAAATTTTTTACGGCAAAAATTCTCATCACAAAGTTGAGGCGATTTTCAAAGCCTTGGGACACGCGCTGAAAACTGCCGTAACTGTCGACAAAAAAATTAAAGGCGTCCCGTCAACAAAGGGCGTCTTATAATTCTTTTCGCAACAGATATAAAAAGAACGGTGCGCCGAGCATCGCCATTAAAATTCCGACGGGCAATTCTGTCGGGGCAAAAATCGTTCGTGCGAAGGTGTCGCTTATTGTGACGACCGCCGCGCCTAAAAATGCCGCGCCCGGCAATAAAATTCTGTAATCCGAGCCGAGAATTAATCGCGCCGTGTGCGGGACAATCAATCCGACGAAGCCCAGCAAGCCGACTACACAGACTGCCGACGCTGCCAATAACGCCGCGACCGCCGTTAAAATCGTCCGCACGAGGTTGACGCGCAAGCCTAAGCCCTTCGCTACTTCGTCGCCAAGTTGCAAAACGTTTAAATGACGCGCCGCCAAAAATGTTAGAATCGTTCCCGCGATTGAATACGGCAATAAAATTTCGACGTGTTGCCAACTCCGCGCAGATAAGCCGCCGACCATCCACAGCAACGCGCCGTGAACTTTGTCGGAATAAAAAATCAGCAACGCCGAAATGCCCGCGCCTAAAAATGCGCTGACTGCCACGCCCGCCAAAATTACTCGAATCGGGCGAATGCCGTCCTTCCACGCCAAAAGATAAATCAGCGTCGCGGCAAGCATTGCTCCGACGAAGGCAGCCGGCGTCACCAAAATTGCGTCGTTCGCAACCATCATGACGAAAATTCCAAATAAACCTGCTCCCGACGATATCCCGATTATGTGAGGGTCGGCGAGCGGGTTTTTCATTACCGCCTGCAAAATCGCGCCCGATAACGACAAGTTCACTCCGACCAGCATTGCGACGATTGTCCGCGGCAAGCGAATATTTTCTAAAATTTGTCGCTTGGTTTCGTCAAGTGCAATTTCTCCGCCGCCGAATAAATCTGCAAAAACCTGCGCGGAAGAAATTTCAACCGAACCGTTAATCAAGCTAAGAAAAAAACCCGCAACTGCCGCCGCTCCGATTAGAAAAAATTTTATCGTTTTCATTGCAAAAAAAAATCGGCGGAAAAACCGCCTGAAAAATTTTAAACGTTTAATCTTTAAGTTCACAAGAAATTTTCACGATAACGCCGTTTACAACTTTAAACTCAATTTTTTTTGTGCGGTCGTTGCTGTAGTATATGTATTCCGTGTCGTCGTAATCGCGGCCGACTTTATCCGCCTTCCCGAAAGTCGAATTCAAAACGTCCGCCGCCAATCCGACTCTGACTCCGCCCGCCGCGGTGATTGTTTCGCTACGCGTTGAAATTTTTTCGACGACACCGCGTTCAATCTCGGCTTTGAAAGTTTTATAAACCCAATCATCGCCGTCTTTGTAATTCGGTTGTCCGCAGATTGAGATTAATTCGTCGGCACTGATACCCGGTGAAAGTTGACCGAGCGCGATTTTACTATCGTCAACCGTCGCGAAACAAATTGATGAACTCAAAATCGCCGCGCCGCAGAGAATCGCCGCTAAACTTTTGAATTTCATAAAAAAACCTCCAAAACTCTACTGCTTGAAACGTTTGACAAAAACGTCCTCGGTTTCGGGATAACCGAAATAAAAACCTTGAATAATATCCGCGTTGCAAACGTCGCGCAGATAAATGTAAGTCGCCTCGTCCTCAACGCCCTCGATACAAACTTCCATGCCGACCGAATGGCAAAGCATTATGACATGCTTGATAAGTTGGCGGTCGTAGTTGCTGTTCAAAACGTCGTCCACGAAAATTTTATCGATTTTAATCTGGTTGCAACGGAAATTTTTCAGGAAGGCGAGATTTGAATAGCCCATGCCGAAATCGTCCATAGAAATTTTAATGCCCAGGTCGTGGAAAGCTTGGAACTGTTTGTTGACGAAATCCCAATCGTAAATGTTGTGGCTCTCTGTCAATTCAAAAACCAAAGTACTGGGGTCGATTTGGTGGCGTTCAATGCAATCTTTTACAAAGTCGTAGAAAGTGTGTTCTTCGAGCTGATAAAGCGAAATATTTACGCTGACTTCAAATTTCGGCATATATTCTTGCCAACGCTTAGCGGTTGTAACGGCGTTTTCGATAACCCAATGCCCGACGGGAATAATCATGCGGGATTTTTCAAGCATGGGGATAAATTGCATAGGCGCGACAACGGTGCCGTCTCTGTCGTACCAACGAATAAGAGCCTCCGCGCCGAGAAGTTTGCCGGTCTTCGCGTCGACTTGCGGTTGATAGCAAAGGAAGAAATCTTCACAGCCGCGAGCGATTGAATTCTGCATAAGGTTTTGCATACCGATATCATAACGCCAACGTTCATAAAACGCGCTGTCGAAGAAGGCAATTTGGTCGCGCCCTTTTTCCCTGGCGAATTCAAGCGCAACTTCGGCATAACGCATTAAAGTTGTCACGTCGTCCGCGTCATTGGGATAGAACGCCGCGCCGCCGGACGCCGTACAATAAATCGTGTCTTCAATGTTGCGAATTTCGCGCATGCAAAGCTGAATGCTTGAGAAAATAATTTCTATCTCTTCGGGATAAACTTCCGAGACAAAGAACGCGAACATGTCGTTATCGAGCTTGTAAAGGCGAATATCCGGCGGCAAAATATTCATTATGTCCTGCGCGAGGTGTTTTAAAGTCGTGTCGCCGAATTGATGTCCGTAAGTTTCATTAATGATTTGGAAATTGTCAAGCCCGATAAAAATAACCGCGCCGTGAATATTGGGAGAGCTGTTTAATTCTTTCATTAAAGCCGCTTCAAAGGCGTTGCGATTGAGGAGCCCCGTTACGTGATCGGCTTTAAGCTTTAAATCCATGCGAGCAATAACGCCCGCAACAAGTTCGGGCTGACCAAATTCGTCCGTGCCCGTTGTCATGCGAAGATTTACCCAGCCGTATTCACCGTTGCGGTTAAGCATACGAAATTCGCAAAAAACCTCGTCGCCGGGATTTGCAGAATCAATTTCGCTCATTGCCGATTCAAAAAGTTCGCGGTCGTCATGCCAAATAAAAGGCGTAAGGAGCGTGGCAAAATCTTCGACGATTTCTTCAGGAAAATTGAAATCGCGCAAGAAATTTTTTGACAGCAGAACTTGCCCCGAATTTAAATCACTGACGAAAAAATATTCGTCGGCAGAATTTTGCAGGGCGTCAAAATAGGTTTTAATTCGGCTCAAGGGAGAGTCGTCGCCGAGTTGGAGAAATAAATTTGTACCCATAATCATTCTTCCTTTTAAATTTATCGCTCTACATTTTACGTTTACTTTCGACGCCGCATTAAAACTTCCTGCAAAATTTTAAGCGGTTCAAAGCGATTTAAAAATTACTGCACGATTTTGCCGAAGTCGGCGATTTTTGCAAGCAGGTTGTCTATCGACTTCAACAGCGCGAGCCGATTTTTTCTGAGCGATAAATTTTCGTCCATGACCATTACCGAATCAAAAAATGAATCAATCGGCGTGGAAAGTTTTTTCAGCGCGTCGAGTGCGCCCAGGAAGTCTTTTTTGTCGACAAGTTCGCCCGCCACAACTTTTATTGCCGCGAAGGCTTGATACAAAACTTTTTCTGCGTCAAGGTTGAAAAGTTCCGCGTTCAGGTCGGTTGAATCGGCTTTTTTGGCGAGGTTGCCGACGCGCACGAACGATTGAATATATTTTGTTGAATCGGGCGTTTTTAAAAATTGTTCGACTGCCGCCGCCTTCAACGTCACGGCAAAAATATTGTCAACATCGTCAATCACCGCGTCAATCACGTCATAGCGCGTCGAAGGGCTCAAAACATTTTTGACGCGCAAGCGCATAAAGTCCGAGACTTCCTGTTGAATTTTTTCGCGCTTAGTCGCGTCCGAAATTTTTAGCAAATCCATTGCCAAGGCGACAACTTCGCCAATCGACAACGACCAACGAGCAGCAGTTAAAAGATTTGCGATTCCCAACGCTTGACGGCGCAGGGCAAAGGGATCTTGCGAGCCTGTAGGAACTAATCCGCGGCTGAATGTCGCGACAATGTTATCAATTTTATCAGCGAGACTTAAAATTTTTCCCGCCTCGGTTTTTGGTTGAGCGTCGCCGGCAAAGCGCGGCATGTAATGTTCGTCAATCGCCGCACAGACTTCGGGATTTTCGCCGTCAAGTTTTGCGTATTCGCGACCCATGACGCCTTGCAATTCCGTAAACTCCGTAACCATGCCCGTTACCAAATCCGCTTTGGAAAGTTCCGCCGCCCGAACGGAATTTTTAGCGTCGACGCCGAGCATTGCGGAAATTTTTTCGACGAGCTTAACCAAGCGTTCGGTTTTTTCGTAAACGGAGCCGAGCCCCTCTTGAAAGACGACAGTTTTTAATTTTTCGCGGTGCGCCTCAAGCGATTTTTTTCTGTCCTCATTGAAGAAAAATTGCGCGTCCTCCAAACGAGCTTTTAAAACGCGTTCATTGCCGTGTTGCACAATGTCAAGATAATCCTTGCCGCCGTTGCGAATTGTGATAAAAAGCGGCATTAATGCGCCGTCGGAATTTTTCACGGGAAAATAACGCTGATGATCGCGCATGGGAGTTATAACCGCCTCGGCGGGCAGTTGCAAATATTTCGTCTCGAACTCGCCGGCAAGCGCGGTGGGATATTCGACAAGATAAACAACCTCTTCCAAAAGGTCGTCGGTAATTTCGGCGACACCGTTTTTATTTGCGGCGACTTCGTTAATCTGCGCGACAATCATATTGCGGCGTTCGTTTTGGTCGACGATAACAAAATTTTCCGCGCAGTCCTTGACGTAATCCGCCGCCGTTTTAATTTCAAATTCTGCGTGCCCTAAACCATTCCTAATTGCTAAAACCCTGTGTCCGCGAGAAATTCTGCCGCTTTGGACGTTGGCAACTTCAAACGGAATAATTTCTTCGCCGAAAAGCGCGACAAGCCAACGCAACGGACGAATAAATTTAAAATCCAAATCGCCCCAGCGCATGTTGTTTGGGAAATTTAAATCGCAGATGATTTTTGGCAGGAGCGTCTTAAAAATTTCGGCGGAAGATTTTCCCTGCTCGCGAATCACCGCATAAATATAGCCGTCGCGAGTGATTAAATCTTCGGGCTGAACTTTTTGCCCGCGAGCAAAGCCAATAGCCGCCTTTGACGGTTTGCCTTCTTTATCGAACGCAATTTTAACCGAAGGACCGCGCTTTTCTTCCTCGATGTCGGCTTGATTGTTTGCAACGTCCTTGACAAGCAAAGCCAATCTGCGCGGCGTGCCGAGAGTTTTGACTTCGCCGAATTCAATCCGCGATTCTTTTAGTGATTTTTTCGCGAGCTCTTTAAGCTGATTTAAAATGCCGGGCATGGCGTGCGCGGGAATTTCTTCCGTGCCGATTTCGAGCAGTAAAATTTTTTTGTCCATTACGCATTCGCCTCCGCAGATTTTTTCAGCAAGGGATAACCGAGTTCTTCGCGCTGCTTAAGATAAACTTCCGCGCACATGCGAGCCAATTTTCTAACGCGCCCGATAAAAGCCGTCCGCTCACTTACGCTGATTGCGCCCCTTGCGTCCAAAAGATTGAACGTGTGCGAACATTTCAAAACATAGTCGTAGGCGGGGTGAACGTAGCCGAGCTTGATAATCCTGACCGCCTCCGCCTCGTATTTATCGAACAGATCGAACAACAAATTTTCGTCGCTTAAATCAAAGGCGTAACTCGATTGCTCAAATTCGTTTTGATGAAAAATATCGCCGTAAGTCACGCCGGGAGCCCATTCAACGTCGTAAACATTTTCAACGCCCTGAATATACATTGCAAGCCGCTCAAGCCCGTAAGTTATCTCAACCGCGACGGGCTTAACGTCCTGGCTACCGACCTGCTGAAAATACGTGAACTGCGTAATTTCCATGCCGTCAAGCCAAACTTCCCAGCCGAGCCCCCATGCGCCCAAAGTCGGTGACTCCCAGTTGTCCTCAACAAAGCGTATGTCATGCTTTTGCGCTTCAATGCCGATTGCCGCGAGACTTTCCAGATAAAGTTCCTGAATATTGTCGGGCGAAGGTTTCATAATAAGTTGTAGCTGATGATGTTGGTAAAGTCGGTTGGGATTGTCGCCGTAACGACCGTCCGCGGGTCGGCGCGAAGGCTCCGTATATGCTACGTTCCACGGCTCCGGACCGAGCACGCGCAAAAATGTAAACGGGCTCATTGTTCCCGCGCCTTTTTCCACGTCGTAGGGCTCCGCCAATATGCAACCCTTATCCGCCCAAAATTTCTGCAGGGCAAAAACTAATTCCTGATACTTCAAATGTGTTACCTCCTTAGTAAATTTCAATCCTGTTATAACAAAAGGAAATTGCAATGTCAAACTCAAAACAAGCTTTAAAGGTTCTGCGTTTCATTTGTTATTTATTGAAAAATCTTGCAGTTGTGTTATAATGCGCGTGGAAATTACGATGTTTGTAAAAAATCCCCTCTGCGGAGGGGTAAATTTTTAAAGGAAAGAATTGAAGTTAAATTTATGAATGACTTCGACGAACAGTTGCGCAAATTAATTCACATGGAACGGCATAATTTCGCGGGGAGTTCTTCGCGGGCAATCGTCGAGCTTGTGAATTTAATTTTTAACTTCGCAATAAAAATGCGGGCGTCCGACCTGCATATTGAGCCGTTTGAAAAATCACTGCGCGTGCGCTACCGAATCGACGGGCATTTACAGGAACTTCATCAACCGTTGCCGTTGCACTTGGCGGACGCGCTGACTTCGCGAATAAAAATTTTGGCGCGAATGGATACAACCGCCGCCTTCCTGCCGCTGGACGGCGCAATTCAATTCGGCAAAGTTGAAATGCGCGTGGCGTCAATGCCGTCCTTCGGTGCGGAAAGTTTGACGATAAGACTTTTGGATTCTTCGCTGGAATTGCACAACCTAAAAGATTTGGGCTTCACCGAAACGAACGAGAAAATTTTTCGGGAAATGGCAAATGCGGCGGCGGGCATGATAATTTTAACGGGACCAATGAATTCGGGAAAATCTACGACGCTTTACGCCACGTTGCGCGAATTAAATCAGCCGTCGCGTTCGATAATGACGTTGGAAGATCCGATAGAACAACATGTCGAAGGGATAAGCCAAGTGCAAGTCAACGAGAAAACGGGCTTGACATTTGCGGCGGGGTTGCGGGCAATGTTGCGCATGGACTGCAACGTTTTAATGGTTGGGGAGGCTCGCGACGCCGAAACGTCAAAAATTGCGGTACGCGCCGCGCTCACGGGTCATTTAATTTTCACGACGCTCCACGCAAATGATTCTTGCAGTGCGGTTTTTCGTATGTTGGAAATGGGCGTTGAACCTTATCTTTTGGCGGCGACTTTAAGTGGCGTCGTTGCTCAGCGGCTTGTCCGGCGACTTTGTCCTCATTGCAAAAAAATTTCTCCTGACGGAACTTTTAAAGCTGTCGGCTGTGAAAATTGTCGCGGGACAGGCTACAGCGGGCGAATTGCTCTTCATGAAATTTTGCGTGTCGACAAAAATTTGCGCAGTTTGATTTTGAATAGCCGCGACCTTGACGAGATAAAAAATTTCGCGCTCGACAACGGCTTGCGAACTTTAGCCGACGACGCTTTGGAAAAAGTCCGCGCAGGGTTAACCACCCTTGACGAAGTGTGCCGAGTTTTAGGCACGGATTTTATAAAGGAAAATTCTTAATCGCGTTGAAAATATTTTCATAAAAATTTTAAAGGAGTTTG
Organism: uncultured Selenomonadales bacterium; assembly: GCA_946536825.1. Taxonomy (GTDB): domain Bacteria; phylum Bacillota; class Negativicutes; order Selenomonadales; family Selenomonadaceae; genus Quinella. The sequence continues at coordinate 31,577 of CAMNEX010000003.1, forward strand.
ATTTTTAATGTTCAAAATTCTCGCCGCCGACGGCATTGCCAACGAAGGTATCGAATTGCTTAGAAAAAATTTCAGCGTCGAAATTCGCGACAAAATTTCTCACGAAGAACTCTTGGAGATTATTCCGCAATTCGACGCGCTGATTGTCCGCTCCGCCTCCAAAGTTACGGCAGACGTTTTGGAGCGCGGCAGAAATTTAAAAATAATCGGGCGTGCGGGCGTCGGCGTTGACAATATCGACGTGCAGGCGGCGACGGAGCGCGGAATTATCGTTATTAATTCGCCCGACGGAAATACTATCGCCGCAACCGAACATACTTTTGCAATGATGCTCGCCGTCAGCCGCAACATTCCGCAGGCAAGCGGTTCAATGCACGTCGGGAAATGGGACAGGAAAAAATTTATCGGCGTGGAGTTGAGAAATAAAACTTTGGGCGTTATCGGGCTCGGCAGAATCGGCGCGGGCGTCGCTAAACGCGCTCAATCCTTCGACATGAACGTTATCGCTTACGATCCTTTCGTCAGCGAAGAACGCGCAAAAAATTTGGGCGTGCGCTTGGTTGAGCTCGACGAACTTTTTAAAATCGCCGATTTTATAACCGTGCACATGCCCTTGACGAATAAGACAAAGGATATGATTTCGCTCGCGCAGATTAAAACAATGAAACCGACGGTTCGTTTGATTAATTGTGCTCGCGGCGGCATTATCAACGAAAACGATTTGGCGACTGCGCTCAAGGAAAATTTAATCGCGGGCGCGGCTATCGACGTTTTTGAAAATGAACCGCTCGCTGAAGATTCTCCGCTTAGAAATTTGCCCAATATAATTTTAACGCCGCATTTGGGAGCCTCGACCGTCGAAGCGCAAATTGGCGTTTCGGTTGACGTTGCCAAGGGAATTATCGACGCGCTGAACAATCGCCCCGTCGCGACCGCAGTCAATCTTCCGCATATTCCGAGTCATATTTTGGAGAAACTCGCGCCTTTCCTTGACCTTGCCGAACGCCTCGGCAGGACGATTACCGGCATGAGCAAAGAGCCGATTTCAAGTGTGCAAGTCAAAGTCAACGGCAAAATTTCCGAGACGAATTCAAGCTTGATTTCAACCGCCGTCCTGAAAGGTATGCTGACTGCCGCGCTTGATACCAACGTCAATCTCGTCAACGCAAACATTTTGGCAGCGGAGCGAGGAATTCATCTTTCCGAAATTAAATCGAACATTGCCCGCGACTTTGCTAATCTCGTGACGGTCTCCGCCAATGGAAATATCGTCACGGGAACTCTTTTCGGCAATGAAGGGCGAATCGTTTCGATAAATAATTTCCGCGTCGACGTTGATCCACACGCCCGAATTTTGATTTGCCCGCATATAAATCGCCCCGGCGTTATCGGACTTGTCGGAACGCTCCTTGCCGAGCACGGAATTAATATTTCCGGAATGCAGGTCGGCAAAACCGCCATTGAAGGTACAAGCCTCATGGTTTTGACGATTGACAATCCGCTTACACAAGATGTTCTCGCCGAAATGAAAGCTCTTGACCCAATTTTCGACGTGACGCCCGTTTCCTACGATTTTTAAAAATTTTAGGTGTTAAAAGTGTCTACTAAAAAATTTTTTATCGCCTTTGGAATTATTTTGTTAATTTCGCTGGCGATTTTATTTTTTATCGGACTTGACGAAGACGAAACTCCGCCGCTTGAATCGCCTGCGTCGTCCGTGAAAAAAATCAGCGTGTACCTTTCGGGACAGGTAAAAAATATTTCTGTTGTCGAACTAGAAGACGACGGAACTTTAAAATTAGTCGACGCGGTAAACGCGGCGGGAGGCTTAACGGAATTTGCCGACGCAGACGCCGTTAATCTCGCCGCGCCGTTAACCGACGGTCAGCATATTCATATCCCGACCAAAGAAATTTTCCTCCTGCCGCAAGATATTTCTGCCGCCTCAAGCGACCTTGTCAACATAAACACCGCCGACGCCGAGAAACTCGCAACGCTCAAAGGTATCGGACCCGCGCTCGCGCAGAGGATTATTGATTATCGCGAACAGAATGGCGCCTTCAAAACTATTGACGAAATTAAGAACGTGCGCGGCATCGGCGATAAGAAATTCGCCGCTTTCAAAGATAAAATAACAATTTAATAAATCTGCGCGGTATGATAAAATTTTTTTAAAGGAGGCGAACTAAAATGGCTGATTTAGAAAATAAAGTTGAAAAGCTAAATGACCGAGTCACAAATCTTGAACAACGAGTAACTGAAACAACTACAAATGTCAATAATTTGGTTCGTGAATTTAAAGATTTCAAAACGGAAATGCGCCAGCAAAACGAAATGCGAGCAAATGAACTCCGCGACTTGCAAAAACGTCAAGACGAAGCAAATGCTAAACACGATATCGAGATGCGCGAAATGAATCAAAAAATGGACGCCAAGTTTAATAAACTCAGCGACCAAATTCACACTATGACAATAACGGCTGTCGTAGGTTTTGGCGCGATTGCCGTTGCGATTGGCGGTTTGATTATCGCGGCTTTAAAGTAAGGTATTTAAGAAAATCTTCGTGGTTTTAACTTTTGGGCTGAATCGTTCCGTTTTGATATGCGAGCAAAAGTTTATGCAAGCCGACAATTTCGTCGCGAATGCCTTGCCCGTGGTCGGTGTCGCCGATTGTCATGCGCCGCGATAAAATTTCTACCGTCTCCGCCGTCGACTCAATGTCTTTGTTTTCGGCAAGGGCGGTTTTCACGTCCGCAATTTTTTGGTGACGCAAAAGCCTCAAGCCGCGAGAATTCGAGACGAGCGTATAACCCGATATGCCGGTTTTCTCGTGATAAGGCGTGCTGAAGCCGCCGTCGATAACCAAAGCTTTGCCGCCCGCCTTAACCGGAGTTTCGCCCTTGCGCACGCGAACGGGAACATGTCCGTTGATTATGTGCCCGCGCTCCGCGTCAAGACCAAACTCAATCAAAATTTTGTCGCAGATTTTCGGGTCGTCAATTAAATCGTAATAAAAATCCGCAGGCTCCTTGCAAATTTCTTTGTCGTCGATAAAGGCGCGTTCAAATGTCCGAAACTCCCTGCCCGCTATCGGCGAAATCAAGCCGCACCACAAGAAATACATAAAATCCAAATCCTTAAGCTTTTTGTCGAAATAAGCACGCCGCGCACGCCTGTCCACGTAGTCAAAATAATTTTTACCGCTGTAAGTCTCGCCCTCGAAATAAATTTTCTTAAACGAACCGTCCTCATTTAGCGGAACATTTGCATGGAAAAGCAAATTGCCGTTGTGACAAGTGTAGACGCCGCCTTTTTTGTAAAGAAAATCTACATGCGCTTGAAGATTGACACTCTCCAAAAAATTCGACTTCAAGCCCGAAATAATTTCCTGCTCGTCGTCCGTCAACGCGCAAGGATTATTTTTATCAATCGTCGGGAATTTTTCGTTGAGTTTGTAAATTTTCTCGGCGATTTTTATAGTGCCGTCGTCAAAATTAACTTTGTCGAGCAGAAGCCGATTATCCATTTTAAAATCGGGGTTGCGGCGAATCATTTGCCCTTCCAACTTAAACATGATAATCAAAGTTGCCAACTCGGCGGCGCGTATCGGATTTTCTTCCGGATAAAGATTCGAGGCAAAAATTGTCAGCGGGCGAAGAGTTATCCCATAACCGCGCTCCAAAACTTCGGTGTTGTTGTAGTGCAATGAATTCCGAACAACCGCCGCAATACAAACCTCACTGCCAAGAGCCGCGCCCATCCAAACAACGTCATGATTGCCCCATTGAATGTCGACGTTTGCAGAATAATCCATAAGCAAATTTAAAATCGCGTCGGGGCGGTCGCCTCTGTCGAAAAAATCCCCGACCAAATGCAATCGGTGAATCGCGAGCCGTTTTATCAGCGCGGCGAAAGCGTAAATAAAATCTTCGCCGCTGTTTATCTCAACAATGGAATTCAAAAGTTTTTCGTGATAAATTTTTTGCGCCTCGTCGTCTTCGGGGCGCGTGTTGAGCATTTCCAAAATAACTGTCTCATAGCGATTGGGAATCAACTCGCGCATTTTGAACGACGGATATTTATAGCTCATAACCTTAGACAACTTCAAAAGCCGCGCAAGATTTATTCTGTACCAAGCGGGCGTCGCCCGTCCCTGCGATTTTACCTGCGCGATTTTTTCTTTAGGATAATAAATCAGCGTGCAGAATTCCGCAATTTCGTATTCGCCCATGTAGTCGCCGAAAATGTAATCGACCTTCTCGCGAATGACGCCCGAACAATTATTGATTATGTGCAGAAATAAATCGTATTCGCCGTGCAAATCGCTCATGAAATGTTCCGTGTCCTTGGGCAAATACAGCCGCGACTGCAGATAAATCAACTTTTCGTAAATGGATTCCTTCGTCGGATATTTCTCCGATAAAATTCGCATTAAACTCGCCGCAAAATCGTAATCGTTCGTCATAATTTCAACTCCTCACCAATTTTTTGACTTGTGCCAAAATGCCGGGCTCAACATTGCCAACACCGTGAAAATTTCCAGGCGGCTCAAAAACATAAAGCCGCAAGCACAAAATTTGCTTAAATCCGGCAGGAGGGAATAAGTACTGGTCGCGCCCTCAATGCCGAAGCCCGGTCCTACGCTCGCGATTGTCGAGACGCTCACGCTTATCGCATTTACAAAATCTATCCCGTCAAACATCATGATCGCCGCAAATAGAACGTCCAACACCACGACTGCAAAGAAAAATTTCGCCGCGCCGTAAACAACATCTTCGTCAAGCGATCGCCCGCTCAAAGTCACTTGGCTGATTAAATTCGGGTGAATTTTTTGCCGAATGATAAGCACGACGAATTTAAATAGCAAAATTATCCGCGAAACTTTTAAGCCGCCCGCCGTCGAGCCCGCGCAACCGCCCAAAAACATTGTCATCATTAAAAAAACTTTGCTCAGCGGCGGATAAGTGTCAAAATCGTGCGCAACAAATCCCGTCGTCGAACTAAGCGAAGCCACATGAAAAATCGCCGCCCGCGCCGCCGTCTCAACGTCAACGCCCATTTCCAAAATTAAATCTGTCGCCACGACAATCGCCGCAATAAAAATTATCGTCAGATAAGTTCGGAACTCCGTATTTCTGAAAATCACGCCGACGCCTTTGCGACACGCCACAACGTACATCGCAAAACTGCCGCTCGACACAATCATAAAAAACGCCATGCAATATTCCAAATAAATATTTCCGTATTCGCTGACAGTCCCGTTAAAAACCCCGTAACCGCCCGTCGCTATCGTCGTCATTGCGTGATTTATCGCCGTGAAAGAATCCAAGCCGCATAAAAAATATCCGCCCGCACAAAAAGTCGTCAGCAAAACATAAACCGAAAATAATGCCTTTGCATTGTCCCTAATCCGCGGCATTTGTCTATCTTTAGTCGGTCCGGTCGTCTCGGCTTTTAATATGAACATTCCTCCGCGCCCGAATTGCGGCATAATCGCCATAAAAATTACGACAATCCCCAAGCCGCCGAACCAATTCGACATGCTCCGCCAAAGCAAAATACTGCGCGGCAAAATTTCCACGTCCTCAATAACTGTCGCGCCCGTCCCCGAAAAGCCCGAAAACGATTCTACAAAACTGTCCAATAAATTCAAATAACCGCCCGCGAAATACGGCACGAGCCCCAAAATCGAAATTAACAGCCAACCCAAGCCCGTTATCGCTATTCCTTCGCGAATGCCTAAGTTGTCTTTGCCCTTGAGACCGCCGAAACGTTCCAATTCAAACGTCGTAGCAAGGCATAAAAAAATCGACAGCAAAAAAGCCGCCGCTCCGTCAAATTCCCTTGCCGTCGCCGCTAAAATAAACGGCGGTATCATTGCCGCGCCGCAAAATAATGTCAAATAGCCGAGCAAGCCTAATACTATCCTTCTGTTCATTGCTCAAAGCCTTTCAAAAAAAATTCTTGCTGAAAGATTATAACACAAAAAATAATTTTGAAGTTACAAAAACTTTTTTTGATAAAGTGTGTTATAATGCTTGCTGAATAAGGAGGTAGATATTTTGAATTATATGACAGGCAAAGAAGTGGCGGAATCGTTCTTGAAATTTTTCGAGGGGAAAGGGCATTTGATAATGCCGAGCTTTTCGCTGATACCCGAAAACGATCCGACGCTATTGATGATAGGCGCGGGCATGGCACCGCTGAAGGCGTTTTTCACGGGAAAATTAAAACCGCCGTGTCCGCGAGTGACGACGAATCAGCGTTGTGTGCGGACGGGCGATATAGAAAACGTCGGACGGACGGCGCGTCATCATACGGCGTTCATGATGTTGGGGAATTTTTCGTTCGGCGATTATTTTAAGGCGGACGCAATTCCCTGGGCATGGGAATATTTAACGGAGGTTTGTGGCTTGCCTCGCGAAAAACTTTGGGTATCGATATATCCGAACGACGACGAGGCTAAAAAAATCTGGTTGGAGCAACCCGGCTTGAATCCCGAACACATAGTTAAATTGGAGGATAATTTCTGGGAGATAGGTCCCGGTCCTTGTGGTCCCGACTCGGAAATTTATATAGATTTGGGCGAGGAGCGCGGTTGCGGCAAGGAAACCTGTGCGCCCGGCTGTGACTGCGACAGATTTTTAGAGATATGGAATTTGGTTTTCACGCAGTTTGACAAGACTGAGGACGGCGAATATAAACCGCTTGAGCATAAAAATATCGACACGGGTTGCGGGCTTGAGCGGCTGGCAAGCGTTTTGCAACGTAAAAATTCCAACTTCGAGACGGATTTACTTTTCCCGATAATTGAATACGTCGAGAAAATTTGCGGGATAAAATATGGCGCGGACGCGAAAAAAGATATTTCAATGAAAGTAATCGCCGACCATGCGCGGTCAATGGCGTTCATGATAATGGATAAAATTCTGCCGTCAAACGAGGGGCGCGGCTACGTCCTGCGCAGAATTTTGCGGCGTGCAATTCGTCACGGGCGCATGTTGGGGATTAAGGACGCGTTCTTGGAGGGGGCAATAGGAGTTGTCGCGAAGATTTACGGCGATATGCCCGACTTCGAGGAGCTCAGCAAAAATGTCGCTTACATTAAAAAAGTTGTGCGCCTTGAGGAGGACAGATTTGCCGCGACGCTCGCGCAGGGTATGGAAGTTTTGAATCGCGAAATCGACAACGCAAAAGCCGCAAATAAATCCGAACTCGACGGCGAAATTTGTTTCAAGCTTTATGACACGTTCGGTTTTCCGTTTGAACTCACGGAAGAAATTTTGCAGGAAAATAATCTTTCGCCCGATAAAAAAGGTTTTGATTCGGCAATGGAGGCGCAAAGACAACGCGCCCGCGCCGCTCGCGCCGCCAATGAACGCTTTGACGTTCCCGATTTATTGAACGTCGACACCGAACACTTGAGGCACGACGAAAATTGCACCGCGTCGAAAATTTTCGCGCTGTGGAAGAACGGTAAGCTTGTCGAAGAACTTCGCGACGGCGAAAACGCGGGTATAATTCTTGAGAATACTCCGTTTTATGCGGAAGGCGGCGGTCAAGTCGGCGACGAGGGCTATTTAATTGGCGAACTCGGCAAGATTAAAGTTTCCAACGCGAAGAAACTTCCCGACGGCACGATTTATCATGAATCCTACGTTGAGGAGGGGCAGATAAAAGTCGGCGACGAGGTAGAAATAAAAATCGACCGCGACAAAAAACTTTCTTCTGCGCGGAACCATACGGCGACGCATTTATTGCAGGCGGCGTTGAGAAAAGTCGTAGGCAGTCAAGTCAATCAAGCGGGCTCGCTTGTCACGCCGGAAAGATTGCGTTTCGACTTCTCGAATTTTGAACCGGTGACGCCTCAACAACTCGCCGACGTGGAAGAATTGGTCAATGAAGAAATTTTAAAGGCGGTCGACGTCGATATTAAACAAATGCCGATTGACGAGGCAAAGAAACTCGGCGCAATGGCTTTGTTCGGAGAAAAGTACGGCGATATCGTCCGCGTTGTCAGCGTTGAGGGTTTCAGTTGCGAACTTTGCGGCGGCTCGCATGTCAAAAACGTCGGGCAGATCGGCAGATTTAAAATCGTCAGCGAGGGCGGCATAGCGGCGGGCGTCCGCAGGATTGAGGCTGTCACGGGGCGCGCCGCGATTAAGGACGCGAATAAGCAAAACGAACTTTTGAATCAAGTTTCCGCGCTTTTGAAAGTCCGCGCAGAAGATTTGCCCGCGCAGGTCGAAAAACTTCTCTCGGAAGATAAAAATATGCGCAAGGAGCTCGACGAGGCGCACAAGCTCAAGGAACGGGCGGAGGCGCAAAAACTTTTGGTCGGCGTTGAGGAAATCGGCGCGTTGAAATATTTAAAAGGCATCGTGCAAGCCAAAAATCCCGACGAACTGCGCGGCATGGCAGATTTTCTAATCGACAAGCTCGACGGCGGAACACTCGTTTTGGCGGCGATAAATGACGGAAAAGTTTCGCTTGTCGTCAAGGCGGATAAAAAAGCTGTGGCGGCGGGCGTTCATGCCGGCAAAATCGTCAAGGAAATTTCCAAATTCGTAGGCGGTGGCGGAGGCGGACGTCCCGACATGGCGCAGGCGGGTGGCAAAAATCCCGACGGCGTGACGAAAATGTTTGACGCCGCCAGAAAAATTCTTGAAGGTCTCGCAAAATAATTTTGATAAAATTTTCCATAAAAAAATCCTCGGCTTCGTATCGGGGATTTTTTAGCAATATTGATGATCGAGATGAATAATTGCGCGGTCGTCGGAGTGCAACGCGATTAGTCTGCGCTGAAATTCTTTGCGAAGCTCACGGTCGGTCATTAAAAAATTCCAAGGAACTGCCACGTCAAAAATTAATTTCTTGCCCGATTTATACGGCACGATTCGGAAATCATGGAGCGACAGCCGTGAATCAATATCGTACAAAATTTTCTCGGCAAGCTTTTTATGTTCGTCAAAAGCTTTATCGCCGATAATAACCGGGTCGACGTGCAAAGTCGCGGAAATTTGGAATTGCGATTGAAGCTTGCGCTCCAGGCGGTCAATAATTTCATGCGCCTCCAAAAGTTCCAACGTCGCGGACATTTCGACATGCATTGAAACAAAAATTCTGTTCGCGCCGTAGCTGTGAATAATCAGGTCGTGGACGCCCAAAACTTCGGGTGCGTCCGTGACTATTTTTTTTATGCCGTCAATCAATTCTTGAGCGGGCTTGTCGCCTATCAAAGGATTTAAAATTTCCTTCAGCGAAGAAAAGCCGCCGCGCAGAATAAAAATCGAAATAAAAACGCCCGCGCAACCGTCAATGTTTATCCCGAACTCAAGATAAATGCCGACAGAAATAATCACGACGCCCGTTGCAAGGCAGTCGGTAAAGCTGTCGAGAGCCGCCGCCGCGATTGCCGCCGAATTTATTTTCCGCGCCGCGTATCGATAAAAAATTCCCAGAAAAAATTTCACCGCAACCGATAAGCCCAAAACCAACAAAGTACTCGCGTCAATGTTCAAAAAATCGGGCGCGATAATTTTTTTCGCGGAGGAATATAAAAGATTTAAGCCGACAAGAATCATTGCCGCCGCTATGAAAAGCCCCGCGAGATATTCCGCCCGCCCATGCCCGAAAGGGTGTTCTTCGTCGGCAGGTTTCGCGGCTATCTTGAAGCCGGCAAGCATTACTATCGAAGTTCCCATGTCGGAAAGGTTGTTGAAGGCGTCGGCAATAATCGAAATCGCGCCGCTGAAAATTCCAATCGCAAGTTTTGCCAAGCTCAGCAAAAGATTAATAAAAATGCCCGCGAGGCTCACGAACTGTCCAAAACCTTCGCGGGTTGAAAGATTAAAAAATTTCTTCATTACAATGCTCTTATAAAGTTGTATTCGGGGAAAGTGCTTCCGCCCTGTTCTTGCGTCATGAAAATGCGCCCGTTCACGAAGTCTTTAAACTCTTTGAAACCGTAGCCGCGCAGTAAATCGGCGAGCCGTTCATAATTCGGGTAGAAAAGGAAAAAGACTTTTCGCCCGTACAAATCGCGCATTTTCTTTAAAAGAGTGTCAAGCGAATTTTCGCCGCTAATTTCGATAATCGGCTCGCTGTAACCGATATTGAAAATGGATCTGACTGCCCAAATGTCTTCGCGATAAAGGAAAAAGGCGCGGTGGTGGTCGTTGCAAAGTTTCATCATCCACTGCGCAAGCGTTATGTGCTGTTCATGTTCCTTGCGCAGTTGCTCGCCGAATTTTGCGATAATGTCAAAATTAAACCACGGAGTCAGCGCGAAATTTTCCATGAAAAGCCGGTTGTATTCGTCGTTCAAATCAAAGCCGAGGCAACGATTGAGGCAGTGATAAATTTTTTTGGCGGCGGGTAAATTCCAAGCGCGATTCTCCGCGACGAACGAATTAAATTTCGGCATGAGCTTAAAATATTTTTCGGAAAAGAACGCGTTCAAAATATCTTGGTCGACGTATTCGCACTCCGGATTTTCGGCAAGCCACTCAACGCCCTCTTTAAAAAATTTTTCGTCGATTTTATTCAAGTCGAAAATCAGGACGCCCGCATTAAAATAATTGTCCGCCTTGACAATGCCTTTGTTCAGCAGGAATTTATTTTTATCCATGCGATTCAAGGACGCTTCAATTTCGGGCACCGCCGCCAAAGGATAATCTTTTAAATCCTGCTCCCACAAAGTCGCAATGTCGAGATTGGCAATAATATCGGCGTCGAGATAGATGACTTTTTCCGCGTCGATGATTTTCTTGATAAGCAGGCGATAAAAAGTCCCGATGCTGTAGCGCGTTTTGATTTTGTCGGGAAGTTTTTCGCTCAAGAAAGTCAATTCGTCGGGGCAAAGTTCCGCGACGTTATGAAATTCCGCGCTTTGATTGAACTTTTCCGCGAGTTCGGAAATTTTTTTGCGGTTTTCGTCAGTCAAGCTGTTGTCGTGCAGAATATGCGCCGTAACTCCCAAATGAGTATTTTTAAAAACGGAAGCCAGAGCCGTGCCGACGAATTTTGAATATTTTCCGTCGAAGTCGTGAAGACCGAAACAAATATGAATCATTTTTTTACCTCCAGAATTTTTTTTAGCGCGTCGAGCAACAAAAGATTTTCTTTTCGCGAGCGAATTGCCGAGCGAAGATACGCGGCGTCAAGTCCCGCGAAATTGGCGCAACTCCTCAGCAAAATCTTTTCGCGGCGCAAATCGGTTAAAACTTTTTCGGCGCGTTCGACCGAGTTAAATTTCATTAAAACAAAATTCACTGTCGGCGGGAAAATTTTTATTCCGCGCAGATTTTGTAGCTGTTCGATAAAAAATTTTTGCTCCGTCGCGAGCCAAGCGCGAGTTTTTATTAAAAATTCTTCGTCGGACAACGCCGCGACGCCCGCTTTTTGTGCCAAGAAATTTACATTCCAAACGTCCTTTGAAAAATTTAAACGCGACGCTAAATTTTCTTCGACAACCGCGAAGCCCAATCGCAAGCCCGGTATCGCGAAAATTTTTGTCAGCGATTGCGCAACGGAAATTTTTTCCGAGACAAATTTTTTCAGCGATTCCGCCTCAAGAAAATCAATAAACGATTCATCGACAAGGACGTTTGCAAATTCCGCGAGCCGCAAAATTTTTTCCGCCGAAATGAAATTGCCCGTCGGATTGTTCGGACGCCCGATTATCACGCAGTCGGACGGAGATTTTATTTCGGCAAGCAATTTGTCGACGTTGACAGAAAAATTTTCTTCCGCGCAGGTGTAAAAAAATTTCACTTCGCATTGAGCCGCTCGCGCTGCTCGTTCGTATTCGGAAAAACTCGGCACGGGAATTATAACACGTTCGGGGCGCGTTGTATTCAGGTACAAATAAAAAAATTCAGCCGCGCCGTTAAGCAAGACCAAATTTTTTTCTTGAACTTTATATTTGTTGGAAATGGCGCATTTGAGTTCGGCGGCTTGCGGGTCGGGATAATTCACCACGCCGCGCAGATTATCCGACAACGTTTGCAAAATTTTTTTCGACAAGCCGAGCGGATTAATATTCGCGCTGAAATCAAGCCACGCGCCCGCCCTGCCTGCCGCGTCGTAAATTTGTCCGCCGTGTTCGTAGCGTTCCAAAAAAATTTCCCCCATAAAAAAATTTTTCGGCTTAGCCGAGTCTTCTTGTTGGTGTCGGCGGGTCGGGATAATTCACCACGCCGCGCAGATTATCCGACAACGTTTGCAAAATTTTTTTCGACAAGCCGAGCGGATTAATATTCGCGCTGAAATCAAGCCACGCGCCCGCCCTGCCTGCCGCGTCGTAAATTTGTCCGCCGTGTTCGTAGCGTTCCAAAAAAATTTCCCCCATAAAAAAAAAATTTTTCGGATTAACCGAGTTCTTTTTGTTGGTGGAGACGAGGGGGATCGAACCCCTGACCTCTTGACTGCCAGTCAAACGCTCTCCCAGCTGAGCTACGCCCCCACAGCGCAGATATATTAAATCATTTTTCGTTCCTTGTCAAGAAAAAAATTAAACCCCTCCAGAAATCGGAGAGGCGCAAAAATTTTATCGTTAAAATTTATTCAACTTCAATTAATTCGTATTGCGGATTGCCCATGCCTTTTTCCGCCATTGCCGAGAGTTGGCGCAGTCCGTGACGAGTTTCAATGCGTTCTTTCAGGTCGTGGCTGTCGTGAGCGGCGTAAACCATATCTGCGCAAGCTTGGTCGACGGCGAGAATATCGGTTGAAACGGCAATGCCGATGTCTTTCATAGTCGGTTCGGCGGCTTCGACGCCCGCGCAGTCGCAATCGACGCTCAAGCGGCGCATGACGTTGATAAAGACAATGTGCTTGCCGAAATAATCGCAAGTCGCCTTCGCGCTGTCAGCCATGAGCTCCATAAAATATTCTTTGGTAGGCCAGGTCTCGAAATCTGCAGGAACGTTATCGGGGTCGACGCCGTGAACTTGCGCCTTGCCCAAATGCCCCGACGCATTGCCGATACCGATATTTTTCATTGAACCACCGAAACCGCCCATGTAATGTCCTTTAAAATGCGTCAAGACAATCAGCGAGTCATAATTCGTCAAATGCGCGCCCATTGCGACTTCCTTGAGATGAAAGCCGTTATGAACAGGCAGGCTAACAGTCGCGTCGTTTTCGTCCATAATGTCGACGGGACAGAAAGTCCAGCCGTTTACCTTAAGCGTTTCGCGGTGATCTTCGGTCGTGTAGCGGTCGCCCTCATAAAGCGTATTGCATTCGACAATAGCGGAGTTGGGGATTTGCGCCTGAAACGCTTGCACCATGTCACGCGGAAGAATATTCGGTCCGTGTTTTTCGCCTGTGTGGAGTTTAATTGCGACTTTGCCATAAATATTTTCGTTAATCATTTTATAAAGTTTGATAAGATGTTCGGCGTCGATTTTCTTTGTGAAATAAACTTTCGCCGCCGAGCCTTGATAATTTTCGCCGGTTACGTTCTTGCTACCGACGACGGGAGCTTGAATTGCCATAAAAATTTTCCTCCTTTTTATCCCTGTGCAGGGGATTTTTTTTATAATATTCCTTAGAGTCGGCTTAAGTCAAGAAATTTTCTGCAAAAAAATTCCCTCGCCCGAAAATTTGAGCGAGGGTTTATAGGAATTTACATACGCTTGCTTATTTAATTTCGACAGTTGCGCCGACTTCTTCGAGTTTGGCTTTGAGAGCCTCGGCGTCAGCTTTCGAGATTTTTTCCTTAACGGGAGCGGGTGCGCCATCAACGAGAGCTTTAGCTTCTTTAAGTCCCAAACCGGTTGCTTCGCGGACAGCTTTGATGACTTTAATTTTTTCCTGACCGATGTTAGCGAGGATAACGTCGAATTCGGTTTTTTCTTCTTCAGGCTCGGCAGCCGCCGCCGCGGGACCTGCCGCCGCAACAGCTACAGGAGCCGCCGCAGATACGCCGAATCTTTCTTCCATAGCTTTGACGAGTTCGGAGAGTTCAAGAACCGTCATGCTTTCAATCGCTTGCATAATTTCTTCTTTAGTCATTTTATTTTTACCTCCAAAAAATTTCTAATTGAATTTACGCTACTTCTTTTTCTTTCTTCTCGCGAATAGCGTCGACAACACCGACGAAATTGCGAATAACAGCCGACAGGACGCCGACGCAATTTGCAATCGGAGCGTTCATGCTGCCCAAGAGTTTTGCAACGAGTTCTTCGCGGCTCGGCAAATTCGCCAGAGCCTTAACGCCCTTATCATCGATAACTTTACCTTCGACCATGCCGACTTTGATTGTCAAAATTCCGGGGTCTTCGAGTTTATTTTTCTTCATGAAGTCGCAAAGAACTTTCGCCGGAGCAACGGGATCCTCCGTGGAGAAAGCCATTGCCGTTGTCCCCTCAAGGTGAGAGTCAAGCCCTTCAATGCCCGCCTGTTTTGCCGCAATGCGGAGCATGGTATTTTTGACGACCTTATATTGAACGCCCGCCGCCCGAAGTTCGCGGCGCAGTTGCGTATCAGTCGCGACGTTGAGTCCACGATAGCTTGTCAAAACGACGCCTTTGGAAGAAGTCAGCCAACCTTTAATTTCGGCGACGACTGCCTCTTTTTTGGGCGTCACCTTGCTTGTAACTGCCATTAAATTTTCACCTCCCGCAGTTTAATAAAAAATCCTTCGACCACAGCAATCGAAGGAACTTTTAATAACAAAGTTACTTTCGACCTGAGCAAGTGCTTTAATCGGCGTGCCGAACTTGCCTTCTGCGGTCTTATTTTTAAATATTGGCGATTAAATTTGAATCGGGACGCCGGGACCCATTGCCGCCGCCAGCGTGATTGAGCGGATATATTGACCCTTAGCCGCCGCCGGTTTAACGCGAATCAAGGTATCGATAAGCGTCTGATAATTTTCCTTAAGCTTGTCGTCCTCGAAAGTTTTTTTGCCAATCGGGCAGTGGATATTGCCCTGCTTGTCGGTGCGGTATTCAACTTTACCGGCTTTTTGTTCGGCGATAGCTTTGGCGATATCGGGCGTGACGGTGCCGAGTTTCGGGTTGGGCATTAGCCCGCGAGGACCCAAAAGTTTACCGAGGCGACCGATAATTCTCATCATGTCGGGCGTCGCAACGGCAACGTCGAAATCGAACCAGCCGCCTTGAATTTTCGCAACGAGATCGTCCGAGCCGACGAAATCTGCGCCCGCCGCTTGAGCTTCTTGAACTTTTTCGCCCGTGACAAATGCCAAAACTCTTTTGGTTTTGCCAATGCCGTGCGGCAGGACAATCGCGCCGCGAACTTGTTGATCGGCATATTTCGGGTCGACGCCAAGGCGAACGTGAAGTTCAATTGTCTCGTCAAATTTTGCCGTTGCAGTTTTTTTCACGAGAGCAACAGCCTCTTCAGCGGAATAAAATTTTCCGTCTTCGATAAGGGCTTGCGCCTCGCGGAATCTTTTGCTTTTCTTTGCCATTAAAAATTTCCTCCTAGCGGTACAAACGATAAAATCTCCCGCATTGCCTGATTAAGCGACAATTTCAATTCCCATGCTACGCGCCGTTCCCTCAATCATGCGCGTTGCCGCCTCGATTGACGCCGCGTTGAGATCTTTCATTTTCAACTCGGCAATTTCTTGCGCTTTGGCGCGGGGAAGTTTTGCGACTTTGTTTTTATTCGGCTCGCCCGAAGCTTTTTCGATACCCGCCGCCTTTTTGAGCAGAACTGCCGCCGGCGGAGTTTTGGTGATAAACGTAAAGGATCTGTCTTCGTAAACCGAAATCTCTACAGGAATAATCAAACCTGCCTGCTGTGCCGTGCGGTCGTTGAATTCTTTGACGAACGCCATAATATTGACGCCCGCCTGACCGAGCGCGGGACCTACAGGCGGCGCGGGCGTAGCTTTACCCGCAGGAACCTGCAACTTAACAACTTTGGTAACTTTTTTTGCCATATTCTCATCTCCTTTCGGCAGGGATTAAATTTTTTCAACCTGGCTGACATCCAAATCAACCGGCATATCTTCAACCAAAACTTTTAGACGCTGTTTTGCCGCGTCGATAGCCTTGACAACTGCGAGCCGATTTTCAAAAATGCCGTCGATAATTCGCACGTTGTCATTGATTTTAAATTCGAGAGTATTATCGGTGGCGCGACCGTCAACAAGTTCAGTCAAAATTCTTTGCGCCTCTTCCTCGCTTAGGGGAATAGGATCTTTTTCGGAGCCGACAAAGCCGGTGACGCCTTGCGTATTTCGGACGACGTACCACGAATTATTGTTGACGATCATATCAACCAAAACGTAGCCGGGAAAAACTTTTTTCTGAACGACGCGGCGTCTGCCGTCCTTGAATTCGGATTCAGCGCGCATGGGGACGATAACATTAAAAATCACGTCTTCGAGACCCTGCGCGGCGATTTTGCTTTCAAGAGTGGCTTTAACCTTTTTTTCAAAACCGGAAAAGGTATGGACAACGTACCAAGCCCGCTCGGAAATTCGTTCCGATTCCGGAATCTTTTTTTCCATGTCAAAATCTCCTTTCAGCCTAGGATTAGACGAAACAGCTTTGCAAAAGCCGTGTCGCAAACCCAAATCAACGCGCAGACAATAATAACCGCCAAGCCGACGACGCCTGTATAAGAAAAAAGTTCGTTTTTGGTCGGCCAAGAAACTTTATTGAGTTCGGCGCGGACTTCTTTGAGAAATTGAATGACGCCTTTTTTTTCGTCCTTTTTTTCCGACAATTATCTCACACTCC
This sequence comes from uncultured Selenomonadales bacterium, assembly GCA_946536825.1. GTDB lineage: Bacteria > Bacillota > Negativicutes > Selenomonadales > Selenomonadaceae > Quinella. The sequence goes on from CAMNEX010000003.1 coordinate 48,304, forward strand.
CGCGAAATTATTTCGTCTCTTTATGAGGGGTGTGCTTCTTGCAGAATTTGCAATACTTTTTCATTTCGATGCGGTCGGGAGTATTTTTTTTGTTTTTATTTGTCCTGTAGTTGCGGTTTTTGCATTCGGTGCAGGACAATGTTATATTCGTCCTCATACTCAAGCCTCCTGTTTTTTTAATTGAATAAGCCCCTTATGCAGGGGCGTTAATCTCAAGATTGGTAGCGGCGACTGGACTTGAACCAGTGACACTCCGGGTATGAACCGAATGCTCTAGCCAACTGAGCTACGC
>CAMNEX010000004.1 GCA_946536825.1 uncultured Selenomonadales bacterium
AGGAGGAAAATTTTTTGTCAGACGAAATTTTTATGCGCGAAACGCTCCGAATCGCCAAAAACGCACTCGGAAGAACTTCGCCCAATCCTTTGGTCGGCGCGGTTATCGTTAAAGACGGAAAAATAATCGCCGAAGGTTGGCACCGACAAGCCGGAACGCCGCACGCAGAAATTCACGCGCTGAACATGGCGGGCGAACTCGCAAAAGGCGCAACGCTTTATGTAAATTTGGAGCCGTGCTCGCATTTCGGCAGAACTCCGCCCTGTGCAAAGGCAATTATCGACGCGGGAATAAAAAAAGTCGTCGCCGCCATGAGCGACCCCAATCCTAAAGTCGCGGGGCGCGGCTTTGAACTTTTAAAAAACGCGGGAATTGAAGTTCAAGTCGGAGTTTTGGCGGACGAAGCCGAAAAGCTCAACGAAATTTTTATAAAATGGATTACAAAAAATTTGCCGTTCGTCACAATGAAATTTGCAAGTTCATTGGACGGGAAAATTGCAACTTTTTGCGGCGAATCGCAATGGATTAGCGGCATTGAATCGCGAAAATTCGTTCATCATCTGCGCGACATCAACGACGCAATTTTAGTCGGTGTCGGAACGGTTTTAGCAGATAATCCTAGTTTGACGACGCGCCTTGTCGAAGGGAAAAATCCCGTCCGCGTGATTGCCGACAGCAATGCGCGAACTTCGACGGATTCAAAGATTTTGAATAAATCTGCGCGAACAATAATCGCTGTTAGTGAAAATGCGCCGCGTGAAAAAATTTCCGCGTTGAAAAATTGCGGCGCGGAGATAATTTTTGCGGGAAATGAGCGCGTCGATTTGAAAATTTTAATGCGGGAGCTTGCAAAGCGCGAAATAACTTCTGTTTTGGTTGAAGGCGGCGGCAAAATTCATTTTTCAATGTTGCAAGCGGGACTTGTCGATAAAATTTATGCATTTATCGCGCCGAAAATCATAGGCGGCGAAAAATCTTTGACAGCGGTCGAGGGAATCGGCTTTGAAAAATTATCTGACGCGATTGAACTGAAAAATTTCACTTCGGAGAAAATCGGCGAAGATATTTTGCTTAGCGGCTACGTAAAGGAGAATTTTAATTGGAAATAAAAAAAGAACTGCCGCATTTTTATATCGGCGACTCATTGGGCGGACAGCAGGAATGGTATTCGCGAATTACAGATTTTGGCATGAATGTCGGCGGTTGCGCGGCGATAACCGCTTGCGATTGCTCGATTTACTTTGAAAAATATTTCAATCTGCGCGGAATGTATCCGTTTGACCTAAAAAATATCACTCGCGAAGATTATTTGCGCTTCGGCAAGAAAATGGAGCCGTATTTGTATCCGCGCTGGTCCGGCGTCGACAAATTGGAAATTTATTTGGACGGTTACGGGCGATTTTTGAGCGACAGAGGCATAAAAAATTTAAAAATGCGTCCGTGGTCGGGCGAAAATGATTTTTCGGACTCGTGGAAGGTAATTTGTTCGCAAATCGACGCAAAATATCCGATACCTTGCCTGATTTTGAATCATCAAATGCCGTCATTGCAGGATTATGTTTGGCATTGGTTCATTTTAAACGGCTACGAAATCCGCGACGGAAAATATTTTGTCAAGGCGGTATCGTACGGAATCGGATATTGGATAAATTTTTTGACGTTGTGGGACACGGGCTACCGTCGGAAAGGCGGCTTGATACTTTTTGAAGTTTCAGTGTGAAAAATGCGGTTTATGCTGTAAAAATATCCGATTTTCGAGTTTATCGGCGGAATTGGACAGGGGCGACGGCGTTTGCAAACATTTAAAGGAAAATTTATGCGAAATTTATTCCGCACGTCCGATTTTCTGCAACGTCGAGGCTTATTACGAAAAATTTTTGTCGGAAAAGATAAGTCGTGAGGAATTTTATAAGAAAAATCGCGAAATATGCGAGGCGTTAAAAAAAATTGACAGTGAAAAGCAAAAGTGATATTTTAATGCTGAAACTTGGGGCGGAGTGGAAATCTCCACCGGCGGTGACAGTCCGCGAGCTTTTAAAAGCATGATTCGGCGAAATTCCGAAACCGACGGTAAAAGTCCGGAAGAGAAAGTTTTGCATAAGTTGAATTTACCCGCCCGAAGTATCGCGGCGGCTTGATTTTTTTATGGAGGAAAAAATGTTCACCGGAATAGTTGAAGAAATCGGACGGCTGAAAAGTTTTGACGGCGGGCGGATTGAAATTCATTGCGAAAAAATTTTATCGGACGTAAAAATCGGCGACAGCATTAACACGAACGGGATTTGTTTAACGGTCGTGGAATTCGGCGCAGATTTTTTTGCGGCGGACGTCATGCCCGAAACGTTTAGAAAAACTTCGCTGTCGGAAATAAAAATCGGCGGGATTTTGAATTTGGAACGCGCTTTGAAAGTCGGAGAGCGACTTGGCGGGCACCTTGTCAGCGGACATATTGACGGCGTCGGGAAAATTTTAAGCATAAAGGCGGAGGGAAATGCACTTTTTATAGAAATTTCTGCAGAAAATCACTTGTTGAGGCAAATAGCGGCAAAAGGCTCGGTCGCCTTGGACGGAATAAGCTTGACGGTGGTGGATTCGGGAGCGGAAAAGTTTTCTGTATCAACAATACCGCACACCCGCGAGGTAACGAATTTTAAAAATAAAAAAATCGGCTCGAAAGTGAACATTGAAACCGACATTTTGGCAAAATACGTCGAACGATTGATAAATTTCAGGGAAAAAAGGACGATAACTAAAGATTTTTTAATGGAAAACGGCTTTTTAATGTGAGGAGAGGAATTTTAATGGAAAATTTTGCGACGATTGAGCAGGCGATAGAAGATATTCGGCGCGGCAAAATGATTGTTGTGATTGACGACGAAGACAGGGAAAATGAAGGCGATTTAATAATTGCGGCGGAGACCGTGACGCCCGCGGATATAAATTTCATGGCGACGTATGCAAAAGGGCTGATTTGCACGCCGATTGACGGCAAAAGGCTTGACGAACTTGGAATTGAGCAAATGGTCGCGAACAATACGGATAATCACGAGACGGCTTTTGCGGTTTCGATTGATGCTTACGACACGGATACGGGAATTTCGGCTTATGAACGCTGTCATACGATAAAAATGTTGCTAAATCCTTCGGCAAAGGCGTCCAGTTTCAGAAAACCCGGTCATGTATTTCCGTTGCGTTCCGTGGAAGGCGGAGTTTTGCGCCGCGCAGGTCACACGGAAACGACGACGGATTTGGCGCGTTTGGCGGGATTTTATCCTGCAGGGCTGTGTTGCGAAATAATGGACGACGACGGACACATGATGCGCACGGAAAAATTAAAAAAATTCGCGATTCGTCACGGATTGAATATAATAACGGTTCGTTCGCTGATAGAATATCGAAAACACACGGAAAAATTTGTAAAAAAGATAGCGGACGTGGATTTTCCGAGCAAATACGGGCATTTTCGGCTGAAAGCTTACGAAAGCACGATAGACGGCAAATGTCACTTGGCGATAGTCAAAGGCGAAGTTGCGGGCAAGGAAAATGTTTTGGTTCGCGTTCATTCGGAGTGTTTGACGGGCGACGCGCTTGGCTCCTTGCGTTGTGATTGCGGAGATCAACTGGCGACGGCATTAAGAAAAATCGAGGCGGCGGGCGAAGGCGTTTTGCTTTACATGCGTCAAGAAGGGCGCGGAATAGGGCTTGCGAACAAAATTCGGGCGTATGCACTGCAGGACGAAGGCAAAGATACGGTTGAGGCGAATATTTTATTAGGCTTTCGTCCGGATTTGCGCGATTACGGAATTGGAGCGCAAATACTCTCGGATTTGGGCTTGACGACGATAAAATTGCTGACAAACAATCCCGCAAAGCGCGCAGGGTTGGAAGGACACGGCTTGACGATAACCGAGCGCGTCCCGATAGTGATTGCGCCGACAAAGTTCGATAAAAAATATTTGACAGTCAAAAAAGTAAAAATGGGGCACGTATTCGACAAGGAGGAAACAAAATGAACATTTACGAAGGCAATATCAGCGGCAAAAATTTAAAATTCGCGATTGTGGTCGCCCGCTTTAACGAATTTATCACGAACAAACTTTTGGGCGGGGCTTTGGACGCTTTGAAACGCCACGAGACGCCCGAAGAAAATATTTTCGTGGCTTGGGTACCGGGCGCGTTTGAAATTCCGCTTGTTGCAAAAAAAATGGCGTCGAGCGGCAAATTCGACGCGATAATTTGTCTGGGCGCGGTTATTCGCGGCGCGACGACGCATTACGATTACGTTTGCAACGAAGTTTCAAAGGGTATAGCGCAAGTCGGACTTCAAAGCGGCGTCCCGACGCTTTTTGGAATTGTCACGACGGAAAATATTCAGCAGGCGATTGAACGCGCCGGCACGAAGTCGGGGAATAAAGGCTTCGACGCGGCTGTTTCGGCTATGGAAATGGCTAATCTCTTAAAAAATCTCGACAGTTGAACGCGCTTAGTAAAATTCTAAAGGCATGAATATCTCGGAAATTTTTTTAAAAAATTGGCGCAACCTCGCCGAAATAAATTTTCGTCCCGATTCCACGATAAATATTTTCCTCGGAAAAAACGCGCAGGGAAAAACGAATATCCTTGAGGCGATTAATTTTGCATCGCTCCTGCGCTCGCGGGCGGGCAAGGAAACCGAGCTGATTCGCTGGGGAGAAACTGCCGCAATTCTTCGCATAAAATATTTTAAAGCGGGCGTCCCACACGAATTGGCGATTGAAATTTCTTCGGAGCAAAAGCGCAGAATTTTCCTTGACGCTAACCCGATTCGCCCACGTGAGCTGATTGGCAAATTAAATTCTGTGTTCTTCTCGCCCGAAGATTTATTTATGTTCAAAAGTTCGCCAATGACGCGCAGAAAATTTTTAGACGCGCAAATTTCTCAAGCCTCGCCGATTTATTTTTTGGACTTGCTGAAATACAACCGGCTTGTCGAAATCAGAAATGTTTTGCTGAAAAAAATTCGTGACGATTCTGCACAGGAAGAAGAACTCGACCTTTGGGACGAACAACTTGCCTTCGCCGCCGAAAAAGTCATAAGCAAACGCCTTTCCTCTGTCGACAAATTAAATCTTTTGGCAAATTCGGTTCAAAGCAAACTCTCCGCGCAGGCAGAAAATTTATCGGCAGTTTACGAAATGCGCGGGCTTGATTCTCGGCAGGATATTGCGAAAAATTTTTTGGAAATATTGCGGGCGCGACGACTAAAAGATATTCAAAACGGCTCAACAGGGTTTGGCGCACATAGGGACGATTTAAAATTTTTTATCAACGGCAAGGAACTAAAACTTTTCGCTTCGCAAGGACAACTTCGGACAGCCGCGCTTGCTCTGAAACTTTCCGAGTTGAAATTTTTAAAATCGGAGACGGGCGAATATCCACTGTTGCTTTTGGATGACGTAATGAGCGAATTAGATTCGGATCGGCGGGAACTTCTGCTTGAATTCTTATGCTGCGAAAAAATTCAGACGCTGATAACGGCAACCGACCGCGCCTATTTTCCGCCGCGGAATTTCGGAAAAATTTTTTTGATTAATGCGGGAGTGTTGAGCGGTGGAACTTGAAATTTTTCTTCATGAAAAAATGCGCTCGCTCGGCGCGGCGACTTACAAAAGATTTCTCTGCAACGAATTGATTCACCATTGGCGCGAACTCGTCGGCGAAGATATTTCCGCAAAAGTTAAGCCCGTAAAAATTGAACACGGAATTTTATTTGTTGACGTGAGAAGCTCCGCGTTCAAAGATCAGCTTAAATTTTTGGCGGAAGAAATTCTCGACGCGATTAATAAACCATTCGCACAGAAGGAACCTCTCGTTAAGGAAATCAGAATTGCGCAGGGTTTTCAAATTGCCGATATGACGCCCGAAAAAAATCCGCCGCCCGCGCAGGTCGAAAAGCCGAAACTCGCGCCGGAAGAAATAATTTTGACGGAAGAAGAAGTTAAGCGTTGCGAAGAAAAAGCTAAAAAAATTTCCGACGAAAAATTGCGGCAGACGGTTTTGCAAACGCTTTTGAGCCAAGCAAAGTCTCAAAAATTCAAATTGGCTAACGGTTGGCATAAATGTTTGAACTGCGATAGCCTCTGCGCGGCGGAAGAAATTTTTTGCGACGTTTGCAAGATAAAAGAACGCGACTCAATGACGGAGGAACTTTTCAAAATTTTTTATGACGAGCCGTGGCTAAGGGCGCAGGACGCGCAGAAAATTTTGCTTGAGAAAATGCCGCATATGCGAGGCGAAAGTTCACTTGATGTTATCGAATCGGCGCGAACGTCACTGATTCAAAAAGTAGCGGGCAACGTTCGTTTCGGCGACGAAGAATCGCCCGTCGTTTTGAAATTGGTAGCGTTGGAAAAAAGATTGCGCCCCGACAAAATTACGCCCGCGATTATCCGCCGAACGCTTATAGATTTACAATTCAATTTGTCGGAGCAACCAAAACTTCAAAGATATTTCGCGCTAAAAAATAAAAAATAAAAACCGCCTCGCGATTGCCGGGGCGGTTAATTTTTTACGTAAGTTTTGCTGTCGTCGCGTTGACGGCTTTAATCAAATCTTGCGGCGAAAGAATAATTTGCATTCCGCGAAGCCCCGCGCTTATCGAAATTTTTTCCAAAGTCAAAGCGCGTTCGTCCAGATACACGGGATAATTTTTTTTCGCGCCGAGCGGCGAACAACCACCGCGAACGTAACCTGTCAGCGGCAAAAGTTCTTTCAGCGCGATCATTTCGACGGATTTATTTCCGCTCGCCTTCGCCAAGGCTTTTAAATCGAGTTCGTCGCCGCCGCCGATAACCGCCATAATTATTCCCGTTTTATCGCCGCGAGCCACCAGCGTTTTAAAAATCATTTCGATATTCAAGCCGGAAATCTGCGCGACGTGCACGGCGGATAAATCTGTTTCGTCAACCTCGTAGGTTTTAATTTCGTAATCAATGCCGAGCCCGTCGAGAATTCGTGCGGCATTGGTCTTTTTTATTTTTTTCATTGAATAACAGTCTCCAATGCAATTTTTATCATGTCGTTGAAGGAGGATTGTCGTTCTTCGGGCGTGCAACGTTCGCCGCGCCATAAATCATCGCTGACAGTAAAAATCGCCAACGCTTGAACTTTCGCGGCGGCGGCGTGAAGATAAAGCGTGGCACTTTCCATTTCAACCGCCAAAATCCCGTAGCGGCGGAGTTTGTCGTTAAAAGTATTTTTCCCGTCGCCGAAAGTGCCGTTGGGGTCGTCGTAATCGTTATAAAATAAATCTGTGCAAATGACGTTTCCGACCTTGACGGGCAAATTTAAATTCCTCGCGGCGTTGACGGCTTTGGTGAGCAGTTCAAAATCGGCAAGCAAAGAAAAATTCACCGCGCCGCCGAAAACTTTATCGACGATTGAAGAATCGGTCGAGGAGCCCTGAGCAATCAAAACGTCGCGCAGGTGAATATCTTCGTTCATGCCGCCGCAAGTCCCCACGCGAATTAATTTTTTCGCGCCGAAAACCTCAATCAGTTCATGCAGATAAATTGAAATGGAAGGAATGCCCATGCCCGTCGCCTGAATTGAAACGGGCACGCCTTTATATTTGCCCGTGAAACCGAAAATATTTCTGATCGCCGTGTATTGATGAACGTCCTCCAAAAAATTTTCGGCAATGATTTTTGCGCGGACAGGGTCGCCGGGCAATAAAACTCGCTCGGCAACTTCGCCGACTTCTGCCGCAATGTGTATGCTCGCCATAAAATTTCCTCCCTAAAAATTTTTTAGAAAGTTTTTTCCACGCGATAAAAAAATTTCCTTTAAGGCGGAGCGAACCGCAAAAATTTTTAGATTGTTTTTTATAAATCTTGTCGCAACAAAGGCAGTTGTGATATAATTCGCCCGAAAAAATCTTTACGCACTTTTCGAGAGGGGTGTATTAAAATGGGTTTGCCTAAAATTTTTAAAAGGGTTGCGACAGCCGTTTTCGCCGTCGTCTTGGCGGTTGGAATTGCGGGTTGCGGCGGCAGTGGCGAGAAGGAACAATTTATCAATATCGCCACGGGCGGCACTGCGGGCACTTATTATCCCATCGGCGGAGCTATTGCCGAAGTTCTCAACAAAAACGGCATGAACGCCAGCGCACAATCTACAGGCGCGTCCGTCGCCAATATCAACATGCTTAAAGATAAGCAGGTCGAACTTGCAATCGTACAAAATGACATAACTTATTACGCAGTAAACGGCGAGGAAATGTTCAAAGAGAGCGGCAAGGTTGAAAATCTCAAAGGCATCGCGTCGCTTTATCCTGAAACTTGTCAATTTATCGTCCGCGAAGATTCGGGCATTAAAGCAATTCCCGACTTGAAGGGCAAGCGCGTCGCAGTCGGCGCGGCAGGTTCCGGCGCGGAAGCCAATGCCCGCCAGATTCTTGAGGCTTACGGCATTACTTATGACGATGTCGACGAGCAATTCCTTTCCTTCGCGGAAGGCTCCTACGCCCTTAAGGACGGCACTGTTGACGCGGCGTTTGTGACGGCAGGTTATCCGACTGCTTCAGTCCAAGATGTTGCCTCGCAGAATAAAATTCGCCTCCTGCCTGTCGGCGACGAGCAAATTAAAATTCTTGCCGAGAAATATCCTTTCTACACCAAAACGACTGTCCCCGCCGGCACTTATCAAGGTTTTGACGAAGAAATTCAAACCGTCAGCGTTATGGCTATCCTCGTTGCCAACGATAAAATCGACGCGGCTCTCGGCGAAAAAGTCACCAAAGCAATTTTCGATAACGTAGACAAAATTGCGGCGGCGCACTCCGCTGGCAAGAATATCAACAAAGCTACTGCGCTTGAAGCTATGGATTTCATTACAATGAACGAAGGCGCGGAAAAAATTCTCAAGTAAAATCTTGTTGCAAAAAATGTGCATGACACATACGGTTTATTTGCGGCTGAATTTATTAAGCCGCTAATTTTTTTTTGGAGGAAATATGGCAAAATTTATCGTGACGACGGCAAGGAAATCCGATTTGACGACAGAAAATTTTGCAGAGGAAATTTCTAAAAAGCTCGGCGGGCAATTTGTAAGGCGCGAAGATCTTTCGTTCGACGCGCTGAAAAAAATTCACGGCGCGGAAGATATTTTGCTCGTCAAGAAAAATTCGTTAAGCGTCGTAACTTCGGACGGCGAGTTATTTTTTCACCCGAATACAGCGCATTTGCGGATAAAAAATCTGCGCGGCGGCGAAGGCGACAGACTTATTGACGCGCTGAAAATTTCCGAAGGCGCAAAGGTTTTGGATTGCACATTGGGATTGGGCAGCGACGCCATTACGGAAAGTTTTGTCGCGGGCGCGGCGGGTAAAGTCGTCGCGCTGGAAATTAATCCGCTCATTGCCGAAATTGTTCGTCACGGTTTGAAAAATTTTTCCGAGGATAGCCCGCACATTTTGGAGGCAATGCGCCGCGTCGAAGTCATTAACGCCGATTGCGCGGAATTTTTAAAAAACTGCGCGGACAATTCTTTTGACGCGGTTTATTTCGACCCGATGTTCCGCCGCCCGATTCAAAAAAGTTCGGGACTTAATCCCATTCGCCCGCTTGCCGATAATCGCCCTTTGACGGAAGAAATTGTCCGCGAGGCTTGCCGCGTTGCAAAATTTCGCGTCGTCATGAAAGAACATTCCGGCAGTCCGGAATTTGCGCGGCTCGGTTTTAAAATTCTTGACGGCGGAAAATATAGCTCGGTTGCCTTCGGCGCGATTGACAACTTTTAGTTATCTCTTGTAGAATTATAAAAAATTTTTGCTTTAGAGGTACCAAATGTTTGACAAAGAAATTTTGCAATACAAAGTCGGCGGGCTCCTTTACATGCCGGCTTTCCAAAAAAATATCGTCCGAAAAATTTCCGAAAAAAAATTGCCGCATTTAACTTCAGCGGCTTTTTGTTTGGAAGATTCTATTCGCGACGAATCACTCGCGGCGGCAGAAACTTCGCTGAAATTTATTTTGCAGGAGTTGGAGCACGCGGAAAATCTTCCGCTGATTTTTGTACGAATCCGTTCGCCGCAACATTTAAAAATTTTTCATGACAAAATCGGCTCGCGCTCGAAAATTTTAACGGGCTATATCCTGCCGAAATTCGATCTGCACAACGCCGAAGATTTCATAAAAATTTCTCGGCAAATAAATCTCTGCATAATGCCGACGCTTGAGAGCGAACGAGTTGCAAGTCTTTCGACGCGCCGCCCGGAACTCATCGAACTGAAAAATTTTCTGGACGACATTAAAGAACTTGTGCTGAATATTCGCGTCGGAGTAAATGATTTTTGCAATCTGTACGGACTTCGCCGCAACGCGAATCAAACGATTTACGACGTGGGAATTGTCCGCGATATTCTGATTGATATTCTGAACGTCTTCGCAAAAGATTTTGTTGTCGCGGGCTCGGTGTGGAATTATTTCAGCGGCGACTTTTGGGCGCAAGGTTTGCAAAAGGAAATTTTTCTCGACAAGGCGAACGGCTTTATCGGCAAAAGTGCGATTCACCCTGCGCAGTTGCCGATTATTTTTGACAGCATGAAAGTCAGCCGCGCAGATTTAAACGACGCAAAACTTTTGTTCGATTGGAAGTCGGAAACTCACGGCGTTATGAAAAGTGCGGACGGCTCGCGCATGAACGAAGTTAAATGCTATTTGAATTGGGCGCGGCGCATAAAAATTCTAAGTGAAATTTACGGAGTGGAAAATGAAAATTTACACGGCTGACGACATTTTGAGGGTCGCCAAAAGATTCAACAATAAAAAACGAAATTATTTGTTGGTAAATCCGTTGCAGGGAAAACATTTGCCGACAAGCCCGACCGCCGCCCTTGAAATGATGGACGCGCTCGGCTTTAAGGTTGCGCAAAAATTTTCCTCGGCGCGAATGGTTATCGGCTTCGCAGAGACCGCCACGGCAATCGGCGCGGTTGTCGCAAAAAATTTGTCGGACGAGTGTTTTTATTTGCAAACGACGCGGGAAAATTTCGCGGGCAAATTCATTGAATTTTTGGAGGAGCACAGCCACGCGCCCGAACAAAAACTTTATGCCGAAAATTTTTCGGAGCTTGTCGAGCGGACGCCCGAAATTGTTTTTGTCGACGACGAACTTTCAACCGGCAAAACGCTTTTGAATATCGTTCGCCAATTAAAAAATAAATTCCCCGCGCTCAACGATAAAAAAATCTGCGCGGCGTCGATAATCAATCGGCTGTCTGAAGAAAATCTCGCGGCGTTGGCTGAAGAAAATATTTTCTGCGAATATCTCGTTAAGCTCCCGCAAAATTCTTTTGACGTGGAAAAATTTTCTGTCGAGGCGGCGCAAGCAGTCGAGCCGATTAAAAAAGATATCTCGATTCATGAAATAAATTTCTCCGATACGCGGCGCGGAGTGAAAATCGGCAATTATTTTGCTCAATGCGCGGCGGGCGGGAAATTTATCGTCAACCTTCTCAAGCGCGAAAATATTTCTGGCGAAGTGCTGATTGTCGGCACGGAAGAATTTATGTTGCCCGCAATTATCGCCGGACGCAATCTTGAGACGGAAAATTTTTCTGTCTTGACGCATTCGACAACGCGCAGTCCGATTGGCATATGCAAAGAAAAAAATTATCCGATTCGCGAAGGCTTTAAGCTCCGCAGTTTCTATGACGCCACGCGCACGACTTTTATTTACAATCTGAAATTTTACGATGCGGCAATCATCATGAGCGATTCAAAAAATTTTTCCGCGGGCTTGGAAGATTTAATCGCCGCGTTGAGAGTTCACGGCGTCGGCAAAATATTTTTTATCGGGGGTTAAAATGTTCGGGACTTACAAACCGCAGGACTTTTCTGTCTTGACGCATTCGACAACGCGCAGTCCGATTGGCATATGCAAAGAAAAAAATTATCCGATTCGCGAAGGCTTTAAGCTCCGCAGTTTCTATGACGCCACGCGCACGACTTTTATTTACAATCTGAAATTTTACGATGCGGCAATCATCATGAGCGATTCAAAAAATTTTTCCGCGGGCTTGGAAGATTTAATCGCCGCGTTGAGAGTTCACGGCGTCGGCAAAATATTTTTTATCGGGGGTTGAAATGTTCGGGACTTACAAACCGCAGGACGTGACGATTTTACTAAAAGACATAAGCGGGCTTGTCGAGCCGCTCGGCACAAAGGAGCGCGAAACTTTGATTCAGGCGGGACGCCATTACTCCGAAATGTTGCCGATTGAATACGAGCCGTCAGAAAAATATCTTCAAACTTATTTTGATGCACTCAACCGCTATTCCAAAATCACCGCCGCCGCCGTCGCGAGTGTTGCAGAAAAAATTTTCGACGACAAGGGTAAAAAAATCGCGCTGGTATCTTTGGCGCGGGCGGGCACGTCAATCGGAATTTTGATTAAACACTATTTGGAGCAAAAATTTTCCTGCGCGGTCGCGCACTACACAATTTCGATTATTCGCGGAGTCGGGATTGATAAAAATGCCGTGAATTTTATTTTGTCGCGCCATAAGCCCAAAGAAATTCAATTTGTCGATGGCTGGACGGGCAAGGGCGCAATTCAACGCGAACTTACCCGCGCCATGAAAGATTTTCCAAACGTCAACGCAGGACTTGCGGTTTTGAGCGATCCTGCGGGCGTCGCCGAGAAATGCGGCACTCACGAAGATTTTTTAATCGCGAGCTCCTGTCTTAATTCCACCGTGTCGGGACTTTTGAGCAGAACTTTTTTGCGTAGCGACATTATCAGCGAAAACGATTTTCACGGCGCGGCTTTTTATTCCGAGCTCGCCGACAAGGATTTGACTTATCAATTCATTGACGCCATAGAAAAAAATTTTGACGACTTCCCGCAAATAAAAAATGCCGCCGTCGAATTTAACAGCGGACTTGCCGAAGTTGAGAAAATCGCCGAGCATTTTAAAATCACCGATATAAATTTGATTAAGCCCGGTATCGGCGAGGCGACGCGGGTTTTACTTCGCCGCTTGCCTCAAAAAATTTTAATTCACAGTTTGCACGACGAAAAACATTTGGGACATATTTATCAACTTGCGGAGGAGAAAGGTACGCCGCTCGAAGTTTATCCGCTGAAAAATTACAAGGCTTGCGGCTTGATTCGGCGGCTCGCAGATAATTGACATGAAAATTTTATTCGCTTGCGATTTGGACAACACGCTGATTCATTCTTACAAACACCGCGCAGAAAATGATATCTGCGTCGAAATTTGCGAGGGGCGCGAGCAAAGTTTTATTTCGCCCGAAGCACTCGACCTGCTTAAAAAAATTTCCGCGCAGATTTTCTTTGTGCCCGTGACTACTCGTTCTGTTGCGCAGTACAAGAGAATTTTTTGGACGGAAGATTTTTCGCCGAAATGCGCCGCCGTCGCCAACGGAGCAATTTTTCTTGACGGCAAACAGGAAATTTTTTATCGCGAAGCCGTCGCGCCTTATGCAGACGAATTAGAATTTCAACTCGCGGCGGCTGATAAAAATCTTTTTGCGATAGCGAAAATTGTCGACGAAAGTTTTCTTTACCTGCGCTGTCGCGACGACCTTGACCCCGCTGAAATTTCTTTCCAAACAAATTTGGACGTTCGTTACACCGGGAAAAAAATTTATCTTTTCCCGCCCGAAGTCAATAAGGGCGCGGCTTTGAAGCGTCTCATAAAAAATTTTTCGCCCGATAAAATAATCAGCGCGGGCGACAGCAAAATTGATTTGCCGATGTTGGAGCTCGCCGACATTGCCTTTGCTCACGAAAACCTTTGCCGAAATGATTTTATCGCCTTTTCCCGCGCAGAAGACTTCCTTAAAATGATTTTTTCATTATGTAACGTGTGACAAGCAATCACAGTATTTTTCAAAATCGCCGTCAATCGCTCAAATGTGACGATAAAACGGCGATTTTTAGTTTTTAACCTCAAAATCGGGCTTGAAGTGCTCATTTTCCTTGCCGCGCCACAAAATTTCTTTTACAATCGCCACAACAAACACACAAACACTTTCGGGAGGAGGAAAAATCACATGACACCGGTTGAAAGAAGAATTCTAATCAAAGTTTCCACAATGTATTATCTCGAACACATGAAACAAACCGAAATTGCCAAGCGGCTCGGAGTTGAGCGCACGACTATCAGCAAACATTTAAAACGCGCTCTCGACCAGGGCATTGTAACCATAACCGTTGCGAACGAAAGTTTTGAGGACATTGAATCGGCTATGGAAAAGCGTTTCGGTCTCAAGGAATGTTTTATCGTTCCGAAAAGTTATGATCTCCTCGCCGTCAAACAGGCAATGGGTCGCGCAGGTCTCCAACTTCTGCGCCGTATCGTCGACAACAAACAAGTTATCGGGCTGGCGTGGGGCACTTCAATCCGTGAACTTACCCGCCACGCTCAAAATTCCAAAGTTCCGCAGATTGATTCCGATTTTGTTCCGCTCGACGGCGGTCCGGAGAATATTGACAGCGAATTGCATGTCAACACACTTTGCTACGAATTGGCGCGGGCTTTCGGCGGACGTTGCCATTACATTTACGCGCCTGTCATAACTCGCACCGCCGAAATTCGCAACGCCATTGTTCAGGACGCCAACTACGAAAAAATTTCCGACTTCTGGAAGAGATTGGACATCGGGCTTGTCGGTATCGGTGCGCCGGTTAAATCGTCAAATCTGGTTTGGATGGGCGAATTCGGGCGGCAAGCTATCGAATCACTTTCGCGCACCGGCACTGTCGGAGAAATTTGCTCGGTCTTTTACGACAAAAACGGGCGCGAAGTTAAAACCGATTTTTCAGACAGGATTATCGGCGTCGACCTCGATACGCTTAGAAATTTGAATTACTCAATCGGAATGGCGGCGTCCCGCGAAAAAGTTCCGGCGATTATGGGCGCGTGCAAAGGCGAAGCCATTAACGTCCTTATAACCGACGAAATGACCGCCAAAATTATGCTTAACGAGTGAGGAGGCAACGTCATGTTAGGATATTTCGTAGCCGCCGCCGTTGTCGTTTGGATCGCGCAGACGGTTTTGGGCTTGCGGCAATTTAAAAAGTTCAATAACCATATAAAAGAACTTCGACAAGAAGGAAGAGTTGCAATCGGACGCGCTCGCGGGCATTTTTCGGCGGGAGTTTTGGTTCTTTTCGTCATTGATTCAAACTGCAAAATTCTGCGCGGCGAAATTATGGAAGGGCGCACGGTTTTTGCCGGCTTCAAAGCTTTTGACAATTTTAACGGCTTGACGCTCTTTGAACTAAGCGAAGAACTTTGCAAAACCATGAAACTTTCGCGCCAACAAACTCTGGCTGTTATCTCCGCTCAACAAGAATATGAATCCTACAAACTCATGAAGGCGGAAGAAAATCTCGCGGTTAATTAAACGATTAACGGTCGGAGATTAAAGTGCGCACTCTTCGACCTTAATCTATAGATTGAAAAATTTTTTAGGAGGGAATTTTATGGATGCAATGGTAGGTTTTGCGCAAGCGTTTATCGGATTGTTTAACAGAGGCGGTGAAACGCTCGCAGGGTGGGTTTCAGGAATTATTCCGACGCTGATCGTCCTGCTCGTCGCCATGAACGCAATCGTAAAAATGATTGGTAACGACAGAATCGAAAAATTCGCAGGAGTCTGCGCGGGCAATCCCCTTTCGCGCTATATCGTCCTGCCGGTTATCGGAACATTCTTCTTTTGTAACCCTATGACGCTCTCGCTCGGAAAATTCATGCCTGAATTTTACAAACCCAGCTATTATGCCTCAGCAACCGGAAGTTGTCATACATTAAACGGCATGTTCCCGCACATCAACCCCGGCGAACTCTTTGTTTATCTCGGAATTGCGAACGGTATCACTACTCTCGGATTAAATCACGTCGACCTTGCACTTAGATATTTGCTTATCGGTATCGTGATCAACTTCCTGCGCGGTTGGGTAACTGACTTCACGACGACTTACGTGCAGAAACAGCAGGGAGTTTCACTTAGCAAACAGCTCAAGACGGCGTAAGGAGGAATTGAAATGGCTGATTATAAAGCAGTTGTCGTTAAGGCGGGTAGCGGCGGGTTCGGCGGACCTTTAACTCTCGTTCCCGACGCGAAGAAAAATAAAGTCGTCAACATAACAGGCGGCGTCATGTCGAAAGTTGCGCAGACGCTCGCGGAAATGACTGGTTGCGAACTCGTTGACGGTTTCAAAACTCGCGTTCCCGATGACGAAATTTTGGTCGTTGTTATCGACTGCGGCGGAACCTTGCGTTGCGGTATTTATCCCCAGAAAAGAATTTACACAATCAACTTGAACGCAACCGGACCTTCGGGACCTCTCGCGGATCATATAAAGGCAGATATCTATTGTTCAGCAGTCAAGCCCGAAAATATTTCCTATGCGGAAGGCGTCGCGGTTCCTTCGGCGAGTGCGGCTCCCAGTGCGGGCGGCGGTTATAAATCTGTTGTCGTCAAAGCTGGTAGCGGCGGGTTCGGCGGACCTTTAACCCTCGTTCCCGACGCGAAGAAAAATAAAGTCGTCAACATAACCGGCGGCGTCATGTCAAACGTTGCTAAGACGCTCGCAGAGATGACCGGTTGCGAACTCGTTGACGGTTTCAAAACTCGCGTTCCCGATGATGAAATTTTAGTCGTTGTTATTGATTGCGGCGGAACCTTGCGTTGCGGTATTTATCCCCAGAAAAGAATTTACACAATCAACTTGAACGCAACCGGACCTTCCGGACCTCTCGCGGATCATATAAAAGCAGATATCTATTGTTCGGCAGTCAAGCCCGAAAATATTTCCTACGCGGACGGCTCTGCGGCTCCGGCTCCGGCTCCTGCCGCGCCCGCTAAAGATACTTCCGGCGATTCGGGTAGCGCGATTAAAAAAGGCGGCTACGACACTTCCAAAAAAATCACCGAGCAAAGTTCCGGCAGTTTAATGGCTAAAATCGGTCAGTTAATGGGCGGTATTGTCTCGATCTTCTACCAGGCGGGGCGCGATTCGATTAACACAATTATCCGCACGATTCTTCCGTTTATGGCGTTCGTTTCAATGCTTATCGGCGTTATTCTCGGAACCGGTATCGGCGACGTTATCGCAAATCTTCTCTCGCCGCTCGCGGGTAACATTGTCGGTTTGGTTATCTTGTCCTGTATCTGTTCGTTCCCGTTCTTGTCGCCGTTCTTAGGACCAGGCGCAGTTATCGCGCAGGTTATCGGCGTTTTAATCGGCGTGCAGATCGGCGAAGGAAATATTCCGCCTCATTTGGCATTGCCCGCGCTGTTCGCTATCAATGCGCAGTGCGCTTGCGACTTCGTACCTGTCGGGCTCGGCTTGGCTGAAGCTGAAGCGGAAACTGTCGAAGTTGGCGTTCCCTCGGTGCTGTATTCGCGCTTTATCACAGGTCCTATATCCGTTATCCTTGCATGGCTCGCAAGTTTCGGACTTTACGAATCATAATTACAAACAAAAATATAGACGGGCGCGTTTTCGACGCTCGCCATAAAAAAAATATAAAGGCAGGTAATTATACAATGGCAGAAAAGATTTATTCAAGTAAAGTCGTCGAACTCGGCGGACAAGTCGGAGATTTTATCGCGGCGGCGAATATGATTATCATGTTTGATGAGGCAATGGCTTTGCCCGAATTACGCGACGCTTGCGTTATGCACACCGGCAACGAACTCACCGGCATGATTAAACCCGGCGACATTTACAAAATCGCAGGTACGGAATTTAAAATCGTCAAGGTCGGCTCCGAAGTCCAGAAAAATTTGATGAATCTCGGACACATTACAATTAAATTCGACGGCGGCGAAGGCGAACTTTTGGAAGGCTCCATTCACGTTGAAAGTAAACCCGTTCCCGAAATCAAAGCGGGCGATATGATTGAAATTTTCAAGGCGGAAGATAAAAAAGTCGCTGACGGCTCCTGGCTCGGTCTCAAAGGCAAAACCGCGGTCGTAACCGGCGCGGCTTCAGGTATCGGCAAGGCTGTCGCTCAAGCTTTCCTCGATAACGGCGCAAATGTCGTCGTCTGCGATTTAAATCCCAACGAACCCGAATTTAATATCACCGAAAACAGCGGAAAAGTTAAATACGTTATCACCAACGTTGCAGAGGCGGCGAGCGTTCAAGCTATGGTTAAGACTGCTCTTGACGCCTTCGGACAAATTGATATTTTGGTCAACAACGCGGGCATCAACATTCCCTGCTTGCTCGTCGATCCGAAAGATCCTCACGGCAAATACGAACTCAACGAAAAAGTTTATGACAAAGTTACCGGCGTCAATATCAAAGGCGTTTACCTCGTCGCACAGGCTATCGGTCATGAAATGGTTAAGGCGGGCGGCGGCGTTATCATTAACATGAGCAGTGAATCTGGCTTGGAAGGCTCCGAAGGTCAAAGCATTTACGCCGCGACGAAAAATGCCGTCAACAGTTTCACGCGCAGTTGGGCTAAGGAACTCGGCAGATATCATATTCGCGTTGTCGGCATGGCTCCCGGCATTATGGAGGCGACCGGACTTAGAACGCTCGCTTACGAAGAAGCACTTGCTTATACTCGCGGAATTACGGTTGACGACCTGCGCAAAGGTTATGCCAGCACGAAAACGACTCCGCTCGGACGTAGCGGAAAACTTTCAGAAGTTGCCGACGCGGTTGTTTTCTTGGCAAGTGATCGCGCCTCTTATGTTGACGGCGTAACCGTGAACGTTGCGGGCGGCAAAACTCGCGGCTAAAAAGTAATTAGGAGTTAAGAAAATGCTTTGGAAAGATGATGTATCGAAAATGCGCGTGGCGGCGTCGCTTCTGTCGGCAGATTTCGCACACTTAGCCGACGAGATAAAACACGTGACCGACGCCGGCATTGAACAAATTCATATCGAAGTTGGCGACGGAATTTTTTCGCCGAATATCACAATCGGAGCTCCCGTTGTAAAAAGTTTGCGCAAAGTCACCAACGCAATTTTGGAAGCGCACCTTATGACGGTCTATCCCGAAAGAAAAATTGAGGAATTCGCGCAGGCGGGCGCAGATTTAATCACGTTTCACATTGAAGCAACCGAGCAAGCGCAGACTGTCATACACAAAATCAAAGGCGCGGGCTCAAAGGCGGGCGTCGCGCTCAATCCGGCAACACCGCTTTGCATGATTGAAGAACTTTTGTATGATGTCGACGTCGTTTTGCTCATGACGGCAATTCCCGGCGCGTCGGGACAACCTTTGCTCAAAAATTCTCTCGACAAAGTTAAGCGATTGCATAAAATCATTCGCGAAAACAATTTCAAATGTCTTTTGGAAGTCGACGGCGGCGTAAATATTGAAAATGCTCAAGCTCTTCGCGAGGCGGGCGCAAATATTCTTGTTGCCGGCACTGCGATTTACGATTCAACTGACGTTTTGGCATCTGCCGCGTTGCTTAAAGGCGAGTAACCTTTTTTCCTACCACAACCCCCCGAAAATTTAAAAACTCCCAGGCAAAATGCTTGAGAGTTATTTTTTTGCATTAAAGGAATTATCGCCGCCGCGCCGAATATAAAATCAAACACATTCGGCAATAGCGGAAGGAGCTGTTGGAGTCATGGCAACATTCAACATAAGAGGAAAAAATATCGAAATCACGCAGCCGTTGCGCGAGTACGTAGAAAAGCGCGTCGGCAAAATTACGAAGTACTTCGACAACATGGAAGAAATTTCGGTTTTGCTCTCGGTCGAAAAAGATCGTCAGATTGTCGAAGTCACTGCGGAAGTTCGCGGCGGGCTTATTCTTCGCGGGCAGGAGTCCAACCCCGATATGTACACGTCGATCGATTTGGTCGTTGAGAAACTCGAACGCCAAATTCACAAGCAGAAGACCAAACTTGAGCGGCGTTTTCGCAACGGCGGCATGAGGGCGGAAGCATTCGCAGAAACAAAATACCAATCCGAACACGAAGACGAGAGCGAATATCCCATTGTCAAAACCAAACATTTTGTCGTTAAGCCCATGGACGTTCAAGAAGCAATCATGCAAATGAATTTGCTCAATCACAATTTCTTTGTTTTCCGCGACGCGCAGACCGAGCAAATTTGCGTAGTTTACAAGCGCACAGCCGGAGCTTATGGACTTTTGGAATTTGACGGCTGATTTGGCGATAGCGTTGAGAACGGGCAAAAAAGTTAAATATTGACGATTAAAAAGTTGCGTGTTAAAATACGCGGGCAGTAAAAATATTCGATAAACAAGCGGAGGGAGGGATATTGAATGGCCAATGAAGTCAAAGTTGGGAAAAACGAATCCATAGACAGTGCTCTCCGCCGCTTTAAGCGTACCTGTCAAAAGGCGGGCACGCTCGCCGAAGTTCGCAAGCGTGAACATTACGAAAAGCCCAGCGTCCGCCGCAAGAAAAAATCGGAGGCGGCTCGCAAGCGGAAGTATCGTTAATCCTTAGTCGACAAATAAAAAAGGCCGCTGTCTTCCTTGCGGGTTGACGGCGGCTTTTTTTCGTGAAACGGAAATTTTTTCTAATCCGTGTTTAACAATCATAATTCATAATGCGCCTTGATTGACAAAGGGAAGGAGACAAGTATGCAATATGCCTGAAAATAAATCCTCGCCGCCACCGGACAGGACAGGGATAATTTCTATCATAAAAGTTTTGCAACATTTCGGCGTGAAAGATCTGCAAAAAATTTATGAACAGAATCCCGAAACCGACAGCCAGCTTGACTGGGGAAAGCTCCAGAAGTTGGCAAAAAAGTACAATATCAACAGCAATGTAATTCGCCCGACAGTAGACGAAATGCGCGAACTCGAATATCCCGTTATAGCAAAGATGAATGACGGCGCATATATTGCTATAGGCAGTACCAACGAAGAAGTCGTTTTGGCAATAGACCCGCGAGAAAACAAACCCAAAGCAATTCCCATGAAAGAATTCTTGGAGAGCTGGTCAAATGAATTTTTGCTTTTCTCGGCGGCGTTTAGTTGGACTTACTTTAAGAAACAATACAACGTCGATTGGTTCTTGAAAGTTGTTTTTCGTTATAAAAAACCGCTGTTGGAAGTAATTGCCGCGTCGTTTTTTATTCAGATTATGGGAATTGTTTTCCCGCTCATAACGCAGGTTATTATCGATAAAGTCATCGGCAACAACGGCTTGTCAACGCTGACGGTCATCGGCTACAGCATGGTATTATTTTTCTTCATGCAATCGCTTTTAACCTGCCTTAAAACCTACATTTTAAATCACACGACAAATAAGCTGGACGCAATTTTGGGAACGCGCCTATTTCGCCATTTAATTGCCTTGCCGTTGCCTTACTACGAAAGAAAACGCGTCGGCGAAACGTTAATGCGCGTTGAGGCTCTTGAACGCGTCCGCAACTTTTTAACAGGATCGGGCTTAACAACCGTGCTCGACGCTTTCTTTGCAGTTGTATTTATCGGATTTATGTTTTGGTACTCGGTGCCGTTGACTTTAATCGCGCTAATTACAATTCCGCTTTATCTCCTTCAACTTTGGTTCATGCCAATAATCAGAGGCAAACTCGGCGGTATTTGGAGTGCCCAAGTAGCGTGGAATGCTTTCTTGGTTGAATCCATTACAAATGTCGAAACAGTTAAATCTTTGGCGGTTGAACCGCAATTCGTCAACAAATGGGAAAATCTCGTAGCACGCTATGTCCGCAAGCATTTTGAAATATCAAAGCTCATGATATTTATTCAATCGTTCCGGGCTATTGTCGAAGCGTCGATAACAATGGGAATTCTCTGGTACGGCGGTCATATGGTAATGGACGGAGAATTGACGCTCGGTCAATTAATCGCGTTTCAAATGATCTCGCGACAGGCACTCGGTCCTTTGACTAACCTTTTAATGATGTGGTGGGAACTCTTCATGCTCAAATTCGCGCTCGGACTTATCGGCGACATTTTAAGCACGCCCATGGAACCTGTTGTTCAGGAAATGGGCAAGCGCGGCGATAACAGGATTGACGGCGCGATTGAGTTTTCAAACGTCTCCTTCCGTTACCGCGTCGACTTGCCGCTTGTCCTGCAAGATATAAATCTGTCAGTCCTGCCGGGGCAAAAAATTGGAATTGTCGGGCGTTCGGGCTCCGGTAAATCAACTTTGACAAATTTGGTACAAAATCTTTACATACCCGAAGAAGGCAATATCGTCATTGGCGGCATTAACACCAAAGAAGCAAATCTTTCGTGGCTAAGGGAACAAATCGGCGTCGTCATGCAGGAAAATTACCTTTTCAACTCCAGCGTTCGCGACAACATTGCAATCAGCCGCCCGACTGCAACTATGGACGAAATTATTCGGGCATCGAGACTTGCCGGAGCTCATGATTTTATTTTGGAACTTAAAGAAGGTTACGATACAAAAGTCGGCGAGCGCGGCGATTCTCTTTCGGGCGGACAACGTCAGCGCGTTGCCATTGCAAGGGCTTTGCTTGCCAATCCGCCAATTTTAATTTTCGACGAAGCAACAAGCGCACTCGACTACGAATCCGAAAGAATTATTTTGAATAACATGGGAGCTATCGGGGCTCAAAGAACGATGCTAATCATTGCGCACAGATTGAGCGCAGTGCGCCGTTGTGACAAAATTATTGTCATTGACAAGGGGCGAATCGTTGAGAGCGGCACACACGAACAATTAATGGCACTCGGCGGGCTCTATCGTTATCTTTACGATCAGCAAGAAAGCAGAGGTTGAGAGCAATGCGCAAATTTTGGAATTGGCTTGTTCACGGAGATGAACGCGACAAAGAAACAGAATTCTTGCCGGCAATACTCGAAGTAACGGAAACACCGCCTTCACCTACAGGGCGGCTTGTCATGTGGGCGATTTTGCTTTTAGTTGTCGCCGCGTTGACATGGTCCTATCTCGGACACATTAACGAAGTTGCCGTTGCGGCGGGCAAAGTTATTCCCTCCGGACAAGTCAAAACAATTCAAGTTAAAAACAAAGGTATTGTCAAAGAAATTAATGTCGAAGAAGGACAACAGGTTCAAGAAGGCGACGTGCTCGTTCTCCTTGACCCGACGACAACTTCAGCCGATTATGACAGCTTAAGAAAACGCGCCGCCTATTACAAGCTTGACATTCAGAGATTGACTGCCGAGCTTACCCAGCAGCCTTTTGTGCCGGAAGAAGATCCCGACCTTGAGGCGCACGATTTAGCGGCGGAAATGGCTCTTTATCAGAGCAGAACTTCCGATTATCACACGCAACGCCAAAGCCGCATGGATGTCATTGAGCAGAAAGTAGCAAGACTTCAAGCGACGCAGGCAACTTACGAAAAATACGCGCAGGTTTTGGCAATCGAACAGGAAAAAGAAGCACGCCTCACCGAATTGAGCGAGCAAAATGCAATTTCCGCTTTCCAACTCCTTGAACAACAAAGTCAAACTATTGAATACGCAAAAAATGCGCAGGCGGAACTTGATTCAATTAACAGTATCCGCGCAGAAATTGCCGAGGCTCAACAAAATCTCGCTAACGTCGACGCCTCCTATCACAAAGACATTATGACTGCGCTTGTCGAAGCTAAAAAAGAATATTACACCGTCACCGAGTCGATTAAAAAAGCGGAAGAAGATTCGCGCATGGCGGTGATTTACGCGCCCATTTCCGGTCGTGTCTACAATCTCAATATTCACACTGTCGGCGGTATCGTCACAGACGCCCAGCCGCTTATGCAGATTGTCCCTGAAGACGCCAAACTTGAGTTTGAAGTTTACGCGGACAACAAGGACATTGGTTTTATCAAAGTCGGGCAAGAGGCGGAAGTTAAATTCGACACGTACAATTTCCAAAAATTCGGCATGTACAAAGCTGAAGTTCAAGAAATCAGCGCGGACGCCGTCAACGAACCGAATAATCCTCAGCAGGACAAAAAATTTAAACTTATCCTCGACCCGACAAGCAACGATATTAACGTTTACGGACAGCCGGCGAAAATCGAAATCGGCATGAGTGTCAGCGCGGAAATTAAAATCAAAGAGAAAAGAATTATTGACTTCTTCCTTGACCCGTTCCGCCGCTACACGTCCGAAGCTTTGAGGGAGCGTTGATTTATGGCAGAAAACAATAAACAAACTCCCGATAATAAAAATTTGGTGCCTTCGCAAGGACAAACTCCGCAAAAATCCGGCGGACAGGCTCTTGGCAAAATCACGCCGAAAAAAGTTCCGCTCGACAAAGCGAAGGGCGGCAAGCTCGATACCGAAGTTAAAACGGAAGAAGACGGCGGCATTGTCAACGGCATTGACACCGGACTTGCTTGCCTTATCGCCATTGCAAAATATTACAATATCCCCGCCGATTATCGGCAACTCGAACGCGCTTACGTTTTGCAAGCGGGTAGCGTCGATTTTATAACGCTTGTAAGGGCGGCTCGCGAGTTGAAATTAAAAGCGCGTAAATACGAAGGCTTGAAAGAAGCGGATTTGGAAAAGCTCGTTTATCCCGTCCTAATCAAGTTGCATTCGGGCAGGAGCGTCGTCATTACGACAATCCGCGACGGCGATATTTATGTTATGGATCCAATTTTTTCGCAACAGCCCGTCAAAGTCGACCGCTATAAACTTTTAATGGACTGGACAGGCGACGCGATACTTTTCACACGCCGCTACGAACTTGACAGAAAAAAAAGCAAATTCGGCTTCAAATGGTTTATCCCTGTCATGACGAAATATATCCCATTTTTGCGGAGTGTTTTGTTTATGTCGCTCCTTTTGCAAATTTTGGGCTTGGCGTCGCCTATCTTCGTTCAAAATATTATCGATAAAGTTTTGGTGCACAGAGCCGCGGACGCATTGGACATTTTGGTTTTGGGCATGGTTATCTGCACAGTTTTTCAGAATCTTATTCTGGCATTGCGTACCTATCTTTTTTCAAACATAACAAGCAAAATGGACGTGGTTTTAAGTTCCCGCCTGTTCAAAAATATAGCTGCACTTCCCGTCAGTTATTTCCAAAAATGGCAAGTCGGCGACGTTGTTTCGCGTACCAGAGAACTTGAAACATTGCGCTCCTTTATGACAGGCTCAAGCTTGACAATTCTCCTTGACATTGTCTTTGCGATTGTTTATTTCGTCGTAATGTTCTTTTACAGCCGAATACTTAGCATAGTCGTATTGGTTATGATTCCGCTGTTCGTTATCCTAAATGTTATCGTCGCGCCGATTTTCAAGCGCATGATTAACGACAAATTTTTAATCGGAAGTGAAAACCGCTCCTTCCTAATCGAAACGATAACGGGCATTCATACGGTTAAATCTTCAAGCGTCGAAAGCAATTTTATTCGCCGCTATGAAGAAATGCTCGCCCGTTTTGTCAAAGCTAATTTCAACGTCGTCAACGTGGCAAATATCGCCAATTCAATCGGTACTTTTTTCTTCAGCATGTTTAATCTTGTAATTCTTTGGATTGGTGCTTATTACGTCATGGAAGGCGAAATAACCGTTGGCGAATTAATCGCGTTCCAGATGATTGCGGGGCAATTAATCGCGCCGATTATGCGTCTGATTAATCAATGGCAACATTTCCAACAAATTCGTGTTTCAATGGAAAGACTTTCCGACATAATGGACGAAGATGTTGAGCCGTCGTTCAATCCTTCGCGAACGACTTTGCCGAGCCTGCGCGGAGATATTGCGCTTGAGAAATTAGCATTCAGCTACACCGTTGAGGGCGGAAAAGTTCTAGACAACGTCAACATAAGAATTCCCGCGGGCATGAAAGTCGGAA
The DNA here is from genome assembly GCA_946536825.1 of uncultured Selenomonadales bacterium. GTDB lineage: Bacteria > Bacillota > Negativicutes > Selenomonadales > Selenomonadaceae > Quinella. The sequence goes on from CAMNEX010000004.1 coordinate 25,786, forward strand.
TAGTCGGGCGTTCGGGCTCCGGCAAATCGACTTTGACGAAATTAATTCAGCGGCTATATCTCCCCGACACGGGACGAATTTTAATTGACGGCGTCGACATTGCGCAGGTTGAACCGGCGTGGTTGCGGCGGCAAATCGGCGTCGTGTTGCAGGACAGCAAACTTTTCAGTGGCTCGGTTGAAGAAAATATCCGCATTGCCTGCCCAAATGCCACGCATGAAGATGTTGTCAATGCGGCGCGGCTTGCGGGCGCAGATGAATTCGTCAGCCAATTTCCGCACGGTTATGATACTTTCGTCGGCGAGCGCGGCTCCCTTCTAAGCGGCGGTCAGCGTCAAAGAATTGCGATTGCCCGCGCTTTGATTTCCAACCCGCGCATTTTGATTTTCGACGAGGCAACTTCCGCGCTGGATTATGAATCAGAAAATATTATCATGAATAATATTGAGCCGATTTCCAGAGGGCGTACAATGTTAATGATTGCGCACCGCCTTTCAACCGTCCGAGATTGCGACGCAATTATTGTTATCGACAAGGGGCGCATTATAGAAGCGGGCACGCATGATGAGCTTATGAAACATAACGGCGTTTACGCCAAACTTCACCAAGCACAAATGACTTAAAATTTTTTCAAGGGGTAATTTTTATCGTGAATATTTTCTTTATGCATTTGACGTTTCCGGCTCAATTTCTCCACCTTGCGCCTTACCTTGCGAGAAATCCGGAAAACAAAGTTTATTTTATTGCTAAAGGCGATTCAATCAAAACTCCGCTTGAGGGCGTAAATCTTGAACTTTACAAATTCCCGAATAACTTTAACGCGCTGATTAATTCCAAAAAAAGTTTGTGGCCGATAGAAACGCCGATAAAAAATGTTGCCGGCGGTTTGGGAGTTCTTGAGGTAATGGAACGGCTCAAGGCGGAACAAAATATTCAGCCCGATATTATAATTGGTCACATAGCTTGGGGCGCGTTGTCTTACGTCAAGGACATGTATCCGAATGTCCCTGTTATCGGCTACTTTGAATGGGTTTCAAGCATTGAGGCAAGTCACTGGTGGTCGAACGAAGTTGCAACAAAATCCGACAGAGTCCGAATCCGCACTCATCAAGCAAAATATTTGGCGAACTTTGATATTTGTGACGCGGCTGTCACGGCGACGCAATGGCAATATTCCCTGTTCCCCGAAGAATACAGATATAAATCGCATGTAATTCACGAGGGCATTGACATGGAATTTTGCTCGCCCGCTCCCGACGGCAAACGCCCCGGACTTGTCCTTGACGATGTTAAATTAAATCTGCCCGAAGGCACCGAGATAATAACTTACATTTCTCGCGGCTTTGAACCTGCGCGGGGCTTTCCGCAATTTATGGACGCAATGCGCATTGTTTTAGCTCACCGCCCCAATACACATGTTATCCTTGTCGGAAAAGACAAACCCGCCTACGCCGCGCAACTCAAGGATACGACTTATCTTAAAGAGGAACAAAAAAAAGGCGGCTATCCCGTTGACCGCGTGCATATCGTCGGCAGGCGCGGGCGCGAAGATTATCAAAAAATCTTGCGGGCGTCGAGTTGTCATGTTTATTTGACGCGCCCCTTTGTTTTGAGCTGGTCTTGTCTTGAGGCAATGAGTTTTGCTTGTCCAATGGTTTGTTCGGAAACTCCGCCTGTTCAAGAGGTTATGGAGGACGGCGTCAATGGCTTGCTTGCAAATTTCCATTCGCCCAATCATATCGCCCGCAAAATCGAAGAAATTCTCGACGATCCGGAGCTTGCAAAAAAATTGGGCAATGCGGCTCGCGAAACAATCTGCAAACGCTTTGAATTGAAAAAATGTTTGAGAGCTTGGGAAGATTTAATGTACAGCTTAATTCGCTAATACAAAGGAGGCGTTCTCACCGTGAATATTTTTTTTGCGCATCAAAAATTCCCCGCTCACTTCCTCAATCTTGTCAAGTACCTTGCCAAAAATCCCGAAAACAACATTTATTTTTTAACCGAAACTCCGCCTGCAGAAAATGAATTGATTCCAAACGTCAATGTTGAAGTCTATCAAAAATCCGACAGATATAACGAATTGTTTGACTCGACAAAAAATATTTGGCCGCTGATTCGCATGGTTAATCCCATTACAAGGGGAATGGCGGTTATGGAAGCGTTGGAAAAACTTAATAAAGAGAAAAAAATTCGTCCGGATATTGTAATCGGTCATGCGGGTTGCGGCGCGTTAATTTATTGCAAAGATCTTTTTCCCAATCTTCCTGTTATCGGTTATTTTGAATGGTTCCAACGCATAGAAAAAACTTCCGCCAATTATTTGAACGCTGCCCAAAGAACCAATCGCATTTCCAACAGGACGCACCATTTCCCAAAATTAATGAGCTTGGCACTTTGCGACGCGGCAGTTACTGCAACTGAATTTCAATATGCGCGCTATCCCGAAGTTTACCGACCCAAATTCCATGTGATTCACGAGGGCATTGATACAAGATTTTGTTCGCCCGCCCCCGGCGGCAAGCGTCCGGGACTTGTCCTTGACGATATTAAATTAAATCTGCCTGCAGGCACCGAGATTATCACTTACGTTGCCCGCAACCTTGATCCTGTGCGGGGCTTTCCGCAATTTATGGATTCAATTCGTCTCGTTTTGGCTAATCGTCCGAAGGCGCATGTTGTTGTTGTCGGCGAAGACAGAGCTTTTAAGGACACGACTTACATTAACGCGGAGAAAAACAAAGGCGGCTATCCTGCCGACCGCGTGCATTTCGTCGGCTTGAGAAATCGCGAAGATTATCAAAAAATTTTGCGGGCGTCCGCCTGTCATGTTTATTTGACGATACCTTTTGTTTTAAGTCAGTCTTGTCTTGAGGCAATGAGTTTTGCCTGTCCTGTCGTCGGCTCGGATACTCCTCCTGTTCAAGAGGTTATCGAAGACGGCGTGAACGGCTTGCTTGCAGAATTCCGTTCACCGCACCACATTGCCCGCAAAATCGAAAATATTCTCGACGACCCCGAACGCGCAAAAGCACTCGGCACGGCGGCGCGTGAAACTATCCTTAAACGCTTTGAATTGAACAAATGCCTTGAGGCTTGGGAAGATTTAATTTACAAAACGATTCACTGACGTAAGGGGGCTTTTCTTGTCGTGAATATTTTTTTCATACACCAAAATTTCCCCGCACAATTCGTTCATCTCGCGCCTTATCTCGCGAGCAATCCCGATAACAAAGTTTATTTTTTGGCGCAACATAATCCCCGCAAAGTAAAACTTGAGGGCGTGAACGTAGAGATTTATAAGAAACATGACCGCTTTAAAGATTTGCTCGAAAAAAATATTTTTCCGCTGAAAGTGCCCATTAACCTTATCGATACGGGCTTGTCGATTCTCGATAAATTGGATTATCTCGAAAAGGAAAAGAATATCCGTCCGGATTTGATAATTGGTCATATGGGTTGGGGAGAATTGTTTTATATCAAAGATGTTTATCCGAATGTCCCGCTTATCGGCTACTTTGAAGATTTTCCGGATTTTAAAGACACCGCTGATTTTTGGTGGTCGAACGAAATTCCGAGTAAATCCCAGCGCGTTTTTATCCGTATACGCCAAATGAAATATCTTTTGCCGTTTGAAGCTTGCGACGCGTGGGTTACGGCGTCCGAATGGCAACACTCGCAATTTCCCGCGGAATACAGATCAAAAATCCATGTGATTCACGAAGGCATTGACACAAGATTTTGTTCGCCCGCCCCCGGCGGCAAGCGTCCGGGACTTGTCCTTGACGATATTAAACTTAATCTGCCCGAAGGTACAGAAATTATTACTTACGTCGCTCGCGGCTTTGAACCTTTGCGCGGCTTTCAGCAGTTCATGGACGCAATCCGCATTGTTTTGGCTCATCGCCCGCAAACGCATGTTATTTTAGTCGGTAACGATAAACCTGCTTACGGCTTGCCGCTCAAGGACACGACTTATCTTAAGGAAGAAGAAAAGAAAGGCGGCTATCCCAAAGACAGAGTGCACGCTGTCGGCGGGCGCGGGCGCGAAGATTATCAAAAAATTTTGCGGGCGTCGAGTTGTCATGTTTATTTGACGCGCCCCTTTGTTTTGAGTTGGTCTTGTCTTGAGGCAATGAGTTTTGCCTGTCCTATCGTCGGATCGAAAACTCCGCCCGTTCAAGAAGTTATGGAAAACGGCGTCAACGGTTTAATTGCTGATTTTCGGTCGCCAAATCACATTGCCCGCAAAATTGAAGAAATGCTCGAAGATCCCGAACGTGCAAAGAAATTGGGCGCGGCGGCTCGTCAAACTATTCTTGAACGATACGACGTTAGAAATTGCGTTAGGACTTGGGAAGATTTAATTTACAGTTCAATTCGCTGACGTATCAAAAAATTTTTATGAGGATTCAATTTACAATTTGCTTTGTTAAAATTAAAGGAGAGATTTTTGTCGTGAATATCTTTATTCTGCACCCGTCGTTTCCCGCGCAGTATCTCAACATTGCGCCCTATCTCGCGAGCAACCCCGAAAATAATGTTTTCTTTCTGTCAAAGGAGAATTCAATTAATGCGCAACTTAAAGGCGTGACGCTTGCACTCTATCCGAAACCAAATGAAAAGTCAGAAGAATGGATTAAAACTTGCGGTCCGTTGCGTCCCGCGGCGGAAGCAGTCGTTGAAGGTCAAGCCGTTCTCCGCGCAATGGAATGGCTCGCCAAAGAAAAAAATGTTAAACCCGACGTGATAATCGGTCACACGGGCTGGGGTTCAACGCTTTATTGTAAGGATATGTATCCCGACGTGCCGATTATGGGTTATTTCGAGTGGTATTATCGCGTTGAGGACAGCGATTGTTATTGGTGGCCGGACGAAATCCCGCAAATGCCAAATCGCATTTCAATTCGCACGCGCAACGCTCATCACTTGATGAATTTGCAACTTTGCGAGGCGGGCATTGCTCCTACAAAGTGGCAGTATTCGCAATTTCCCGAAGAATACAAGCCGAAAATCCATATCATTCACGAAGGAATTGACACAAGATTTTGTTCGCCCGACCCCAGCGGCAAGCGTCCGGGACTTGTCCTTGACGATATTAAACTTAACCTGCCCGAAGGTACAGAAATTATTACTTACGTCGCTCGCGGCTTTGAAATTTATCGCGGCTTCCCCTACTTCATGGACGCAATTCGCCACGTATTGGCGCGTCGCCCGCAAACGCATGTTGTTGTTGTCGGCAAGGACAGAATTTGTTACGGCGCACAACTCAAGGACACGACTTATCTTAAGGAAGAGGAGAAAAAAGGCGGCTATCCTACCGACCGCGTGCACTTTGTCGGCTTGAGAAATCGCGGTGACTATCAAAAAATTTTGCGGGCGTCAAGCTGTCATGTTTATTTAACTCGTCCGTTCGTTTTGAGTTGGTCTTGTCTTGAGGCAATGAGTTTCGGCTGTCCTATGGTCGGTTCAAAAACTCCGCCGGTTGAAGAAGTTATGGAAGACGGCGTCAACGGTTTACTTGCAGAATTCCGTTCGCCCTATCACATTGCCCGCAAAATCGAGGAGCAACTTGACAATCCCGAACGCGCGAAGAAACTCGGAGCGGCGGCTCGCGAAACTATCCTTGAGCGTTTTGAGCTTATGAAATGTATGCAGGCGCAGGAAGATTTAATGTACAGTCTGGTTCGTTGAGGATGCGCTTATGACTTTTGAAACGTTTATCCCCGCGCGGTCAAAAAGCGTCCTTGAACTTATCGGCGACGCGCCCGAAGATTTTGAGAGCTCGCGAAAAAATTTCCAAGAGATTCAGCCCGATTGCAAATACATTGTCGCCGAGGATTGGACAAAAATTAAAGGACTTTTCGACGCGATTTTGATTCAAAGTTCGGTGATCGGAACGCTGAGTTCAAAAAAACTCGTCAAGCTGATAAAAAAAATTTCCGAACATCTCAACGAAGGCGGAACTTTGATTTTCACGCTGGACAATATCGGGAATGCGGAAAATATAAATTCGATTTTGGAAGGCAAGCCGCCCAAATACAGAGTGACGCTGACTCACGAAGAATTAACCAACGCGATTGAAGACGCGGGCTTGACGCTCCTCCGCTCGCTAAATGCCGGACGCGGCGTTCAGGTCAAACGGCAACTCGCCGACCTCACCAAAACGGAATTGGCGGTTTTTGTTTATATTTTCACGGCTTACAAAAACGAGCCGCCGAAAAAAACTTTAATCCAAACGCTGATAGGCGAATCGACGGTTTGCGCCCCAATTCGCGTCCACATGCCCAATACTTTTTTCATGACGGATCCTAATGTTTTTATCGTATCCTCGCCTGTCGGCAAGCCTTATCGCCTGTTCGAGCAGGAACAATTCGACGAAAGAATTTTTATCAATCAGCGAATGTGCTTCCCGACTTTCGCGGTCGGATTGGATTTTTTTAATATCCTGCGCAAGAAGGGAATTTTATTTATTTCGGAAATGGACGACCACCCGATTTTATGGGAGGACGATTACAAAAAGACGGCGTGGATAAATTTCCGCGCAGTGCACGCGATACAAACTTCAACGCCTTATCTCGCGGATTTTTTAAAACAGTTCAATCCGCATGTTAAAGTTTTTGCAAATCATTTGCGCCGCCTGCCGCCGCCGCGCAATTTTGAGGAAGAATTCAAAGCCAAGCGGCAAGTCACAATATTTTTTGGCGCACTCAATCGCGACGGAGATTTTATGGAGCTCGTCCCGATTTTGAACAGATTTGCAAAACAGTACGGAAATAAATTAGCATTCAAAATTTTGGCGCGGGAAAATTTGTTTGCCGCGCTGGAGACAGAAAATAAAACTTACGTCGGCGACTTGAAAAAATACGACGGGCAATTTATTTCTTATGACGCTTACGAGGCGGCAATTCGCGAATCGGATATCGCGCTGTTGCCGTTGCGCGACAATGAATTCAATCGCTCAAAATCCGATTTAAAATTTATCGAGAGCGCGGCGAATGGAGCAGTCGCTTTGGCGTCGCCGGTTGTCTATTCCGGCGTGATTAAAGACGGCGTGACGGGCTTTATCTATCGTGACGGGCGCGAATTTGTCAACAAGCTCAATCTGCTGATAAAAAATAAAAATCTGCGGCACAAGGTCGCGGAGGAAGCTTATTCCTACGTTCGCCACGAAAGACTGATGAGCCAGCATTACGAGGAGCGGCTTGATTGGTATCGCGAACTTTTAGCGAAATTGCCCGAACTTACTGCCGAGGCGGAGGCGCGAATTGCAAAATTTATTCCGCTGTTCAATGAAGAAATTACAAAGTTTAGATCCCGTTTTTCAAGAAATCCCAAGGAACGTTCAAACGAAATTGAAAGGAATTTAACACAGGGCGCAGAAATAATTATCCCCGAATAAAGTTTTTGTATGACAAGGGGTGATGAAAATGTCGGAAGTTCAAATTTTTGGGGGCGCAAGTTCAGCCGTAATCATGGTGGCGTATTGCGCAATGACGGCAATCGCGCTACTTGGGATTTTCATTGTGCTGTACCTTAGCAAGAGCAATTCTAAAAAAAGCGTGGGAATGCTTGACGAACTTGTCCTTGACGAACGTCAGCAAAATCGCGACGGTTATACGAGCGTCACCGACAAAAGCAAATTTCTCGGCGCAATCGGCGTTTGTGTGACCGATTTGCGCCCGGCAGGAACAATCACGGTTGAGGGCGAACCCGTCGACGTTGTGACGGAAGGCAGTTTCGTCAAGCAAGGCAACATTGTCAAAGTTATCAACGTGGACGGCTCCCGCGTGCTTGTTCGTCAAATTTAGAGAGGAGGTCTCACTCATGGATTTTTTAATCGGCTCAGGCTTCTTCATAATAATGGGGATAATAATCGCGGCAGTTTTTCTTCACTTCGTGCCAATAGGATTATGGATTTCGGCGTTGGCGGCAGATGTTCACGTCGGGATTTTCACGCTGATAGGAATGAGAATGCGCCGCGTTCCTCCCGCGAAAATCGTTATGCCGCTTATCAAAGCCAACAAAGCCGGTCTCAATGTCAACGTCAATCAGCTTGAGGCGCATTACCTGGCGGGCGGCAACGTCGACAAGGTTGTTGACGCGCTGATAGCCTCGCAACGTGCGCAAATAGTTTTACCGTTTGAACGTTCTGCGGCGATTGACTTGGCAGGGCGCGACGTTTTGGAAGCGGTTCAAATGAGCGTCAATCCGAAAGTTATTGAAACGCCCGTTGTTTCGGCGGTCGCCAAAAACGGTATCGAATTAAAAATCAAGGCGCGAGTTACGGTGCGGGCGAATATCGACAGATTGGTTGGCGGCGCAGGCGAGCCCACGATTATTGCGCGTGTCGGCGAAGGTATCGTTACGACGGTCGGTAGCTCCGAAAATCATACGGACGTTTTGGAAAGCCCCGACGATATTTCTAAAACTGTTCTCGGCAAAGGTTTGGACGCGGGCACAGCGTTTGAAATTTTGTCAATCGACATTGCGGACGTTGATGTCGGAAGAAATATCGGTGCGCAACTTCAAACCGATCAGGCGGAGGCAGATAAACGAATTGCGCAAGCCAAGGCGGAAGAACGTCGAGCAATGGCGGTCGCGAAGGAACAGGAAATGAAAGCCTATACTCAAGAAATGGAAGCCAAAGTTGTCGAGGCGCAAGCCGAAGTTCCGCACGCAATGGCGGAGGCCTTCAAGAAAGGCAATCTGGGCGTCATGGATTATTACAACATGATGAATATTCAATCGGATACTGAAATGCGCAAGGCTGTCAGTCAAGCCGGCAAGGGCAGAAAAAATCTTCCCGCGCAGAAGTAAAAAATTTTTTTAGGAGTTTTGCAAGTTGCAGTCGCGGCTTGTGAAATTCTTTTTTTTATGTATAATATCTGAAATAAGGAGGAATTTTTATGGTTGACGAAAACTTTAACAGCAAACTTCTGCAGATTGCAAAGAAAAATCTTGACGCATTCGGCAATGAACTCGGCAAACAACTCGGCGCGGCGATTGCGGGCGAAGACGGCATGAACAGTGCTCTTGATAAAGTTTTGGCACTCGCGGATTTAAAAAGCAAAACTTCAACGACCGTCATTTACGGCAAGGATATGACAATTCCCAATGAGGTTTACGAAAAATTTGCGGAGGGCATTTACGAAAAAATTAAAGGCAATATCCGTTCCGGAGAATATTCTACAAAAGATTCAACGTTGGCGAGTTTGTTTCTAAATTCTATAAATACGCCGCTCGGAAGTATCGAAGATGTTACAGTGACGTTAAACGTGCCGGACGAAAACAATCAGCCGCAGGAAGTCACTTACAATATAAATTTCATGCTGGACTTAAACCTTTTGGGTCAAAGTATTGTAAGCGCGAATGTTTCGGACGGGACGAATTCGGCGCAACTTACAATGACGATGGGCGGAAAAAAATCTTTTGCACAATACTGCGCGGCGTTGTTCAATTTGGAAGAAAAAATTTCCGACAGCGTTTTAAAGCAATGCTTCGATATTTTCACGAGCGGAGCCGCCGATTTGCTCAAGGCGATTTATTCTTCCGACTCTCCCGCGAGTGAAGTCAAAAATTTCGTTGACGCGAGCAAAAAGGAACTCAAAACTAAAATTAAAAACGCCCTTCAAAAAGATTCTCCGATAAACGGCGCGTTGACAAAATATGGCGACTTGACCGAACTTTATAACGATTTGGCGGACGAAATTTCTTCCTCGAAAAGCACCGTCAAAAGTATTTCCAAGGCGACGGAAAAATTTTCTAACGCCGCCGAAAAACTCGACGATCTGTTTAAAAATTACGGACTCGATATAGGGCTTTCAACCTTGCCCGAAGCTGTCGACCCGCTCGACCCTTATCTCCAATACAATAAAAATATGACGGCAGTCGTCGTGACGAGCGAACACGGAAATAAACTTGAGCCTGCAAATTACAATAAAAAAGTTAAAAAGATTGACGCCTCGGCTTACGCGGCGGCGATTGAAATTGTCGGCAACACCAAGGCAAATAAAATTTACGGCGGGCTCGGCGACGATACGCTAAGCGGCGGCAAGGGCAACGATTCTTTGCTCGGCGGCGAAGGAAAAGATTTACTCTTCGGCGAGGCGGGCAACGATAAACTTTTCGGCAATGCGGGCGATGATATTCTCGTAGGCGGCGCGGGCGCAGATATTCTTACCGGCGGCGACGGCGCGGATATTTTTTACTACTCGGACGGCGACGGCAAGGACACGATAACCGATTACACGGCGGGCGAAGATAAAATTTCTCTGGCTGGCGATTCAATCGACAAGATTACCATGAGCGGCAGGAACGTCGTTTTCAAAATCGGCAGGGGCTCAATCAAAGTTAAGAACGCCAAAAACAAAGAAATTACGATTGTCACCGCCGATAACGTCGAGGAAAAATATTTTAACGGCGAACTCGTTTCGGAAAATAATCCCTGGTTCATGGAAGATACAACTTCCGACAGCGGCGACCTTGATGCTTTGATGAGCGAAGTTCCGACGAATAATTATTCTGCAGAAAATCTTTTAAGTAAAAACTCCGACGAACTTTTGAGCGGCGCAACATTCGCGCAGGCGTCCGATAAAAATAATTTGGCGGAGTAAAAAATTTTGGTGAGTTTGGCAAGTGTACTTGCTAAGCTCCTTTTTTTTTGTATAATCGATAAGAAAATTTATGTCGAAGGGGTGAGCTTTTTGGAAAAAAATTCTGCAGTAAATCTTTTTGGCAAAAGTATCGTCGCGCTGGAAAATTTCTCGGCGGAGGAAATTCGATTGGTTCTGAACACGGCGCGAAAAATGAAACAAATTATTCGACGCGGCGGCGAAAAAAAATTGCCCAACCTGCGCGGCAAGGCGATTGTCAATCTTTTCTACGAACCTTCAACCAGAACGCGAACATCATTTGAGTTGGCGGGCAAATATCTCGGCGCGGACGTTGTAAGCATTAACAGCGGCACAAGTTCAATCGTCAAGGGCGAAAGTCTTCGCGACACGTTGCGAACGATTGAAGCAATGGGCGTCGACGCGATTGTCATGCGGCACAAGGCTGAGGGCGCGGCGGATTTCGCGACAAAAGTTGTCAAGCCGATAATAATCAACGCCGGCGACGGAGCTCACGCGCACCCGTCTCAAGCACTTTTGGATTTATTCACGATTGAACAAAGAAAAGGTCGGCTCGCGGGTTTGAAAGTCGCGATTGTCGGAGACATTTTGCACAGTCGTGTTGCCCGCTCGGACGTTTACGCAATGACTAAAATGGGCATGGAAGTTCACCTTGCCGGACCGAAAACTTTACTGCCCAGATTTTTTGAGTTTGACGGCGTAATTCTTCATGAACAAATTGACGACGCGATTAAAAATGCCGACGTGATAAACATTTTGCGAATTCAGCTTGAGCGGCAACAGGCAGGGCTTTTCCCTTCGACGCGGGAATATTCGCGGGTTTTCGGCATAAACGAAGACCGCTTGCGGCTCGCAAAAGAAAATGTTTTAATCCTGCACCCCGGTCCGCAAAATAAAGGCTTGGAAATTTCCTCGGAAGTCACCTACTGCGAACGCTCGGCAATACAGGAACAAGTTCAAAACGGCGTGGCGGTTCGCATGGCTTTGCTTGACTTGACGTTGGGAGGCGGCGCGATATGAAATTTATCCTAAGCGAAAGCGGCAACGAGGCAATCAATCTTGCGTTGGTAAGAAGTTTCGCCATTGCGCGCATTGTTTATAAAGACGGCGGCACAAACGAATCGCACGTGATAGCGGAGCTTGACAACGATTCCGACGTTACCGTAAAAATTTTTGATTCGGCGGACGCGGACAAGAATTTTTCTGCGGCAAAAGCTTATTTGGCGGAGCTGGTCAAAGAATTGAACGGAGGCGCGAAATGAAAAATCAAACGTGGCAGATTAAGAAATTGGAGTCAAACATTTCAACAACGCTTTTAATTCGCGGCGGGCACGTCATTGATCCTGCGAATAATTTTGACGGCACGGCGGATATTTTGGTTATTGACGGGAAAATTGCGGCGGTCAAGCCCGATATAAAATTTTCCGCCGATTACGAATACAACGCGGCGGGAAAAATCGTGACGCCCGGTTTAATCGATATGCATGTTCACTTTCGCGAGCCGGGTCAAGAGGCTAAGGAAGATTTTCTAAGCGGTTCAAAGGCGGCGGTTGCTGGCGGTTTTACGACGGTTGCGACAATGCCCAATACTTCGCCCGTTGTCGACAATGCGGCGTTGGTTCGCTCAATGGTTAAACGCGCCGAGGAGATCGGCATTATCAACATAAAAATTATTGGCGCGGTCACGAAGAATCAGCAAGGGCAGGAGCTCGCCGAAATGCGCGACATGATTGCGGCGGGCGCGGTTGCTTTTTCTGACGACGGACATTTTGACGACAACGCGAAAATTTTCCTGAACGCGCTGGATTATCTTCACGACACGGGCAAAATTATAATTTGTCACGAGGAGGAAACTTCGCTGGTTAAAGGCGGCGTCATGAACGAAGGCAAGCGCAGTGCGCTTTTGGGCTTTAAGGGGCGTCCGACGGTCGCGGAGGATATTGCGGTTGCTCGCGACGTTCTTTTGGCGGAATATACCGGCGGGCGCGTTCACATTGCGCATATCAGTTCGGCGCGGGCGGTTGAAATTGTTCGCGAGGCGAAGAAACGCGGCGTCAAAGTTACGGCGGAAGTTACTCCTCAACATTTGACGATGACGGACGATTTAGTTAATCCTGTAGACGCTTCGACGAAAATTAATCCACCGCTCAGAACGCAAAAGGATTGCGCCGCTTGTTTGGTGGGTTTGCTTGACGGCACGATTGACGCCATTGTCACCGACCATTCACCGCACACGCCCGAAGAAAAAGATCGCGAATACATTTACGCGCCGAGCGGTTTTCCCGGACTTGAAACCAGCGTCGGAGTTTTGTTCACGGAGCTTTATCATAAAAACAAAATCGACTTGAAAACTTTAATTTCCAAAATGACAGCCGAGCCCGCGCAGATTTTCGGACTGAACGCGGGCACTTTGTCAATAGACGCGCCCGCCGACATTACGGTTATCGACCCCGAAATTGTTTGGACGGTTGAGGCGAAAAATTTTTATACAAAGGGAAGTCATTCGCCGTTTATCGGGCGCGAACTTAAAGGACGGGTTGTCGCGACGATTGTCGGAGGCAATTTAATGAAACTCAATCAATTTTAATCGATACAAACACAGTTGAAAAATTTTTCTCCGCTTGATAAAATCGGCGGAGATATTTTTTTGGGAGCGTGATTGAAATGCAGTGTCGGCGTTGCGGAAAGGAATTGGGAAATTCCATGCGCTGTACTTTTTGCGGCTTTGAGAATACGGAAGGCAACGTTCGCGAAATGACGCGCACAGAAAAAAATTATTTTAACGGCGTGACGATAGACGCGGGCTCGACGGACGGTTATAAAGGCGAAGAAAATTTCCGCGAGCAAAGCCGAAATCACGAATACACGACGCGCAGGACTTATATTAATTTCGGCAGTTCAAGTTTTCTTTCGCGGGCGGTCGGCTCATTTATCCGCGCTCTTTTGAACGGCAACCGCCTTGCGCAAATCGCCGCGATTTTAATTGGCATTGCCTTTGCCGCGCTGATGTTTTTCATTGCACTCCCGATTTTGTTTGTCTTGTTGGCAATAGGAATCGCACTCCTGGTTTTGGCGAAATTCTCAAGGTGATTTTTATGGAAAAATTTTTTATAAACGGCGCGACGCTTGAAATTGAAATTGCCAATTCTTTTTTGAGCCGCCTGCGCGGGTTGATGATGCGCAGTCATTTGGACAGGGGAACGGGATTATTTCTCGCGCCGTGCAACAGCATTCATATGTTTTTTATGCGCTTTGCTATCGACGTGGTTTATCTCGACAAAGAATTTTGCATAAAAAAAATTGCGCGAAATGTTCTTCCGTGGATTGGCATGAGTTTTTGTTTTGGGGCATGGGGCGCATTGGAACTTCCGAGCGGCGAGGCGGAGCGATTGAAACTTGCCGTCGGACAAAAATTTACAAGAAAAAATCCCGCTCAATAATTGAACGGGATTTTTTTTATTTCAGATATTTATTTCGGATTTGGTGCCGTTTCAATCCGCGTACTTATTTCAATCCGAATAAGTACGATATTTGGTGCCGAAGGCCGGACTCGAACCGGCACGTAGTTGCCTACGGCAGATTTTGAGTCTGCTGCGTCTGCCAATTCCGCCACTTCGGCACGAAGCGAATATTAACACGCCTTTAAATAATTGTCAATAAAAATTTTTAAGCCTGTTCGACCGCGTAGACGCTGATTTTTCTGCGATAACGTCCCTTGCGCTCAAAAGCGACTCTGCCCGCGATTTTTGCAAAAAGCGTGTCGTCCTTGCCGATACCGACGTTAAGACCGGGATGAAAATGCGTGCCGCGCTGACGAACCAAAATGCTGCCCGCCGTGACGACCGTACCTGCCTGTTCTTTGACGCCCAAACGTTTCGATTCGCTGTCGCGACCGTTGCGCGTGGAGCTGACGCCTTTTTTATGTGCAAATCTCTGTAAGTCAAATTTAAAAATCATTTCTTTTCACCTCCGAGGAAAATTTTTTCTTCGACCTTGACAATTTTCGGCGCGAGTTTTTGCAATTCCTTCATGCCGATCAACATTGTTTGAAAAGTGACTTCGGTTAATTCGTCGGGCGGATCTTTTAAGCGCATCATCAATCGCCCGTGAGCGAAGTCGGCTATGAAGTCGCGTTTGAGATAATCGCGCATGCAAAGAAAAGTTGACTGCGACATCATTGACGCGCCCGCGCAGTAAATATCAAAGCCGTGTTTAGCCGTATTGGCGTGACCGTCTACCGAAAAGCCGATAATTTTCCCGTCGCCTTGCTTGTAAATCTCCGCGACAATCATTTTT
>CAMNEX010000005.1 GCA_946536825.1 uncultured Selenomonadales bacterium
CGCAAGCTTGAACTCGAAGTCAGCGACGAAGAACTTGCAAAACGCCGCGCAGAGTGGACTAAGCCCGAACCTAAAATCAAAACCGGCTACCTTGCCCGCTATGCAAAACTCACAACTTCCGCCTCGACGGGCGCAATACTTAAAAGTAATTAGTAATTAGAAATGAAATTCTAATTGCTAATTGATAGAATGGGGTCGATTAAATGTTTTGGGAAGAATCATTCGGAATGCAGCTCGAAAAATTTCTGCAGAAAGATCAATTCATTTTCAGCGCACCGATGAGCGAACACACAACTTTTAAAATCGGCGGCGCGGCAGATGTTTTAATTTTCCCGTCAAGCGCGGAGGAAGTCTCGAAAATTTTCAAGCTCGTTGAGTTATTCAGCTTGCCGTGTACAATTTTGGGCAACGGTTCAAATGTTTTGGTCAGAGACAAGGGAATTCGCGGAGTGGTTATCAAGTTCACGGAGAAATTTTTCGGCAAAATGCGTTGCGAGGACAATAAACTTTTCATCTGCGCGGGCGCGAAGTTAAAAAACGCGGCGAATTTTGCGGCGGAGAATTCTTTGACGGGCTTGGAATTCGCTTGCGGTATCCCCGGCAGTATCGGCGGCGCAATTTTTATGAATGCGGGCGCGTATGACGGCGAAATGAAAAACGTCATTGAAAACGTCAAGGCGGTTACACACGACGGAAACTTTGTCGAATTCAGCGGCGAAGATTTGGATTTGGGCTATCGCCACAGCATTTTTCAGGAAAATAATTGCGCGATTTGCGAAGTCGAATTGCATTTGAAGCACGGCAATATCGAAGACATAAAAAATAAAATGGCTGATTTTACGGCGCAACGCGAGAGGAGACAGCCGCTTGACATGCCGAGCGCAGGCTCAACCTTCAAACGCCCTGAAGGAAATTTCGCGGGCACGCTGATTGATATGGCAGGCTTGAAGGGCTTAAAAATCGGCGGGGCTATGGTTTCGGAAAAACACGCGGGCTTTGTCGTGAACACGGGCGGCGCGACGGCTCAAGACGTTCTTAATCTGATTGAGGAGGTCAAGCGACAAGTCAACGCGGTGCACGGCGTCAATCTTTCTCCCGAAGTTCGCATTATCGGCGAGGAGTGATTTAATGTCGTCTAAAAATAAAAATCATCCGCGCAAGCCCGATACAAATTTTGTCGAAAAAAAACCGCTCGTGTCGGTGATTATCCCCGTGTACAATTCGGCGAAATTTATTTCTCAAACGCTGGAGAGTTTGCTTTATCAGACAATGAAAAATTTTGAAGTCATCGCGGTGGACGATTGCTCAACCGATAACAGCGTTGAAGTCATCGCGAGTTCTGCGGAAAAATTCGGCGGGCGACTTCACGTTATCAAGCTCCCGAAAAACAGCGGGACGCCGGGTTTGCCGCGCAATATCGGTATCCAATTTGCTCACGGAAAATATATCGCCTTCCTCGACAGCGACGACCTTTATACCAAAACCGCGCTTGAAGAATTGTCGACGCTTGCCGAAGAATATCAAGCCGACGTCGTTCATCTCGACGATACATTTAAAGTTTTTAACGGAATACCAATGTCTGTTGACGCGCCCGCTTTTACCGATATAAACGCGCTGACAAATCCCGGCAATTTGGGTTTTACCGAATGGCGATTGCCCTTGCTTTTGCGCCCGCAACCCTTGTCCGCCCCGACACTCAAGCCCGATACTTTGGCGGAACGCATAAATTTTTGGGTGACTTGGAAATATCGTCTGGGCGTGTGCTCAAATTTTTGCCGACGTGATTTTTTAATACTCAATCAAATATTTTTCCCGGAAATGTTCGCGGCTGAAGACCAAATTTTCAACTTTAAATGTCTTTGTCTGGCAAAAAATTTTTTGCGTGCGCCAAATGTCGTTTACATTATAAGACCGCGAGCCGATTCAATCAGTCGCGGTGAAAAAAATATTCAAGACGCCGAAGCATATTTTCGCAAGTGGTTAAAAGTCATTAATAGCGGCTTCAATGAGCTTGAAAAATTTATGGCGCAAATTCCCTTTTTTGAAAAGCAACTTTCGAGACGTTATGCCGTGTTGGAATTTTTTTTCACTTGCACTTTCAATCGTCAAATAGCGGGAAAGTATGAAAAAAGTCATGCCCCGTTAATTTATCCATTTCTTAAAAAAGAATTCCCTTCCGAAACTGCGGCGTTGAGTGCGTATCTTTTTAACACAATGAATAGTTGTTGGCTCCAAATTGTGCGCCTGAAACAAGAGAATAAAGAATTAAAGAAAAAGTTGCAAGGGGCAATTTAAGCGGGCAAAATTTTAGCTAAAGTCTCTATCATTTTCGGAACGTCAATGGGTTTGGCAATGTGCGCGTTCATGCCGGCGTCGAGCGCGGCTTTTACGTCCTCGCTGAAGGCGTTGGCAGTCATTGCGATTATCGGGACATTCGCGAGTTCGGGATTTTCCAACTCGCGAATTTTTTTTGCCGCTTCGTAGCCGTTCATTATCGGCATTTGAATATCCATTAAAATTGCGTCGTAATCGCCGGGCTTGGCGTTGGCAACTTTTTCGACAGCTTCGGAGCCGTCGCTAGCCGTGTCGACAATAAAACCTTCGCTCTCAAGGAGCATTTTGGCAATTTCGCGATTGACTTCAATATCGTCGACGAGCAGGAGTTTTTTATTGGCGAAATCGATAACCTGCGCGGCGTTTTTATTTTCTTCGGCAAGTTCTTCCTGCATATCCTCGGCAAGCTCAAATGTAATTTCAATGACAAATTCTGTGCCTTCGCCCGGCGCAGTGATAACTTTTATATTTCCGCCCATTAGGTCAACGATACTTTTTGTAATCGCCATGCCGAGCCCCGTACCTTGAATCTTGCTGACGGTGGAAGTCCTTTCGCGCTCAAATGCCTCAAAAACTTTGGCGGCGAATTCCGGCGTTATACCAATTCCGCTGTCTTTAACGCGCAATTCGTAATCTGCAAACACGTCACGAACATCACTTATCTGACAGAGTGTCACAGAGATATTGCCGCCTTCGGGCGTGAACTTGTAAGCGTTGCTGAGTAGATTCAACAGCACGCGATTAAGACGATTCTTATCACAAATAACGAACTTATTGCGGACGCCGGTGCTGTCGACGCTGAAGGAAATTTTCTTGCCTGCCATTTGCGTTGCGAACATATCATAAACTTCATCAAGTGCCGTGACAATGTTCATTCCTTCGAGTTCAAGTTCCATTTTGCCGCTTTCAATCCTGCTCATTTCCAAAACGTCATTAATCAGCGCGAGCAAATGTTGGCTTGAAGCGTCGATTTTTTTCAAGAAGTCATAGCTTCTGTCGGGAATACGATCGGGACAAGGATCATTTTTATACAGCGGACATTTCTCGCAGGTTTTGTGCAATTCTTTCGCAAGGTTGAGATAGCCGACGATTGCATTCATTGGCGTTCTAATGTCGTGGCTCATGTTGGAAAGGAAAGTTGATTTGGCTTTGTTAGCCTCCTCCGCCCGTTCCTTTTCTGCAATAAGTTCGGCTTGTTGCTTTTTTAATTCCTCGCCCTGCTGTTTAATCGTCTCAAAATTTTCTTTAAGCCGCTGCGTGTATTCTTCCTGCGAATGCGCATAACGGATTTGAAGGACAGTGTAACCGATTAAAAGAATCACGAAGAGCGCGGACGATAAAATCAGCGTAATAAGCCACGGGCGACTTGTAATCATTTCTTCGAGCGTGATATTTTCGTAGCGGCTGATAATCCATTTTTTATTGAGCGCGTCGAGGCGACCTTCCTGTTGCATTTGAATCAAAACGGCGTTGACTTTGACGCGCAGTTGAGTATCTTCCGGGTGCAGTGCGAGCGTTCCATAAACGTGTTGGACGGCGTAACTTGGAAAAACATCGTCGAGATCAAATTTTTCAATAAAAGTATTGCCGACTTGAATCGGGCAAATTGCAAATTCGTATTCGCCGGTTTTGAGTCCGCTAAAAATTCTCTGGTAAGAATGAACGTAGGAAATTTCATCGTCGAGACCGAGTCCCGGCATATTGTGGAGGGAAGCAACTCTGCGCCCGTAAAGTTCGGCGACGGAAGAAATATTTTTGCGCCCGTAAACGACATATTGTTTTTCAGTCGTCGGAAGGCTTGCGATAATCGCGGGATTGTTTATAATTAAATCGGATTCCATGTTCATAATAATTTCCGCGCCGCCGCCCAAGAAAATTTTATTGGCGTCGCTCCAATCCATAAGCGACAAATCAAGATTCATTTGCAAGCGGTTGGCAATTTCATTCATCATTTCAACATCGTAGCCTTGATAATTTCCCTGCTCGTCGATGTAGGAATAAGGCGCGTAGTCAATATCGGTGACAACGTGCAAAGTTTTTTTGAATTTATTCTGCGGCTGAATTTCGACTTTGGGCAGCTCGCGGAAAACTCCGGACAGATTAAAATAAATTCCCGCGAAAATTCCCGCGAGGATTATCGGCAAGGTGATTGCCGCTTTCACGAGATTATGTTTTGTGTCGAAAAAATTTTTTTGCGGAGCCTGTGTGTTCATAAAAGTTCTTCCCTTCGAGCTGAGACGTAAAAAAATATTCCCAAGTTTCCTTGAAGTATATCAAAAATTTTTCAAAACACAATGTAAAGGAGCGGACGCCTCATGAAAAAGTTTTTTGCAAGTTTAATCGCGCTGATAATTTTTGCGGCGGGAAATATCGCGCTTGCTTCGCCAATTTCTGTTGACGGATATTTTAACGGGATAAGGCTTTGCGGAAGAGTTCGCGTCGTGGACGCTTTTGCGGACATAAAAGTTCAAGTAGTGGACGCTTTTGCCGATTTAAGAGTCAGGAGAGTTTCGACTTTTCCCGCCGAAATTGGCGAGTGGCAATTCGTTTCGGTCGGCGAGGATTTTACGATCGAATTTGTCGACGCCTTCCCCGATATAAAAATTGAGTTTGTGGACGCCTTCCCCGGTCTCTGAAAATTTTTCCTTGACAGTTTTAAAATCAGCGTTTATAATTGCGCTTGTCTTAAACAGACATGGGGTTGTAGCTCAGATGGTTAGAGTGCCTCGTTGACATCGAGGAGGTCACAGATTCGAGTTCTGTCAGCCCCACCATTTTTGTCTCTGGAGAAAGGCAGATAGGCGAGAATGTGGATTGAAACGAGTTCTGTCAGCCTCACCAATTTTTTTTATTCGGGCTCGCTTAACTCAGTTGGTAGAGTATCTCCGTCACATGGAGGAAGTCGTGGGTTCGAGTCCCTCAGCGAGCACCACTAAACGAAAATAATTTCAACCATAAAGAAATAGAAATCACCTTCCGGAATCGGGAGGCATTTTTTTTTCAAACCAATAAAAAATTTTGGAGTAATGCGCTATTCGGTAAAGAAATAATTCCACAGGGTAAACAACGTCCGATTTATTTCGTGATAAAATGTTCGCGGAGGTGAGGGAATTGCCAAAGCAGGAAAATTTTAGAAAAGAAACTTGCCGCGACGAATTGCAATATATCGGACTGCGAATAGCGTATTTCAGAAAAATGCAGAACATGACGCAGGCTCAGCTTGCCGCGAAAGTTCATATCAGCAAAAATTATTTGTCGCACATAGAAAGCGGCGCGTCGAATAAAGCACTGTCATTGCCGCTCCTGATAGAAATTTCAAAGGCATTGGATATCGCGCTGTCGGTGCTGGTTGATTTGGAAGACTTCAACAATTCCAGAGAAAATTTTCGTCAACAACTCGACGAGATAAAAAATATGTTCGCGGAAATGAAACAGCTAAACGAAGACCTGGATAAAATGATGGCGGAAATGGACAAAATCAATCCGGAGCCATGAAAATTCATAACAAAAAACCTCCCGTGATATAAAATCGTGGGAGGTTTTTATTATTCTTTTTTATCGGACGCATTGCCGCTTATCGAGCCGCGAGCAACTTCAATTTCAACCTTGTCGGCGATTTTGAGTTTAACAATTTCGTCGGTGAGGCTGACAATCGTTCCGTAAATGCCGCCGATTGTTACCACGCGGCTTCCGACCTTCAAAGCGGCTAACATTTCTTCGCGTTCCTTGCGTGCCTTTTTTTGCGGACGATACAGCAAGAAATAAAAAATCAAAAGCATTATAGCTATCGGCATAAAATTTGCCAACGCTGCTGCCATTTCATTATCCATTTAAAAATTGCCCTCCTTCGTAAACTGTAAAAAATTTTTCTCTGAACTCGCTAAATTTATCGTTGAGAATCGCCTCGCGCATGTTCGCCATAAATTTTTGCAGATAACGCAGATTGTGGAGCGCAAGAAGCCTCAAGCCGAAAATTTCTTCTGCGCGGATAAGATGCCTGATATAGGCGCGAGTGAATTTATTTCTGCAGGTGTAGCAGTCACAGTTAATTTCAAGCGGCGAAAAATCTTCGGTGAATTCGGCGTTTTTCATGACCAGCCGACCGCGGGGGGAAGTTTGCGGCGAAACCATTGCCATACCGTTTCGGGCGACGCGGGTAGGAAAGACGCAGTCAAACATGTCCACGCCGCGCAGGACGCCTTCAATCAAATGATCGGGCGTGCCGACGCCCATTAAATATCGCGCTTTGTTTTCGGGCAAATGCTTCGTGGAGATTTCAAGCATTTTATACATAAGTTCACGCGGCTCCCCGACGCTCAAGCCGCCGATTGCACAGCCCGCAAAATTCATTGCGCCGATAACTTTTGAACTTTCCTCACGCAGATCTTCATACATGCCGCCCTGAACTATTCCGAAAATTCCCTGCTTCGGATTAGACGCCGCGTTTAAACTCCGTTCAGCCCAACGGTGCGTCCGTTCAGTCGAAGTCTTAGCGTATTCGTAGTCGGCGGGATAGGGAATGCACTCGTCAAACGCCATTGCAATATCCGAAGCGAGCGCGGCTTGTGTCGCTATGGAAACTTCCGGCGATAAAAATTTCTCCGAGCCGTCGATATGCGAACGAAATTTTACGCCGTCTTCTGTTATCTTGCGCAGTTCGCCCAGGCTGAAGACTTGAAAGCCGCCGCTGTCGGTTAAAATTCCGTGCGTCCAATTCATAAATTTATGAAGTCCGCCCGCCTTTTTTACGAGTTCCGCGCCCGGTCGCAAAAATAAATGGTACGTGTTCGCCAAAATGACGCCCGCGCCCAAATTTTGAACTTCATGCGGCGAAAGCGTTTTGACTGTCGCCTGCGTTCCGACCGGCATAAACAACGGCGTTAAAAAACTCCCGTGCGGCGTGTGTAAAATTCCTGCACGGGCTCCCGTCGCTACGTCCTTGTGTATCAATTCAAAAGTTACTGCCGACACTAACTTTTCCTGCTTTCATTTTATCTCCGTTATCTTAGATTTTCCGTCCTTGATTGTGATTTTTAATTTTTTCTGCCTGTTATGAACATTGCGTCGCCGAAGGAAAAAAATCTGTAGCGTTCTTTGACTGCCTCGCGATAGGCACGCAAAATAAAATCTCGTCCCGCGAACGCGCTGACCAACATTAAAAGCGTTGACTTCGGCAAGTGAAAATTTGTTATCAGCGCGTCGACAATTTTAAATTCGTAGCCGGGATAAATAAAAATTTTTGTCGAACTGCTCCCCGCCGCCACGGAATTTTTATCGACTGCTGCCGCCTCTAACGTTCGGATTGAAGTTGTGCCGACCGCGATAATTTTTTTCCCGCGCAGTTTTGTTTCTCGAATTAGATCGGCGGTCGCTTGCGGTATCGAAAAAAATTCTTCGTGCATTTCGTGCTGTTCGATATTTTCGACTTGAACGGGACGGAAAGTTCCCAATCCGACATGCAACGTTACAAAGCCGAGATTGACGCCGAAATTTTTTAAATCCTGCATTTGCTCCGCCGTGAAATGCAATCCTGCAGTTGGCGCGGCGGCGGAGCCTCTCTCCCGATTGTAAACGGTTTGATAGCGTTCGGCGTCGTCAAGTTTTTCGTGAATGTAGGGTGGCAACGGCGTTTCGCCGAGCTTGTCGAGAATCTCCTCAAAAATCCCGTCGAATTTAAATTTCACGACGCGCCCGCCAAAATTCGTGCGCCCGACGATTTTGCAACTTAGTTCATTGCCGAAAAAAATTTCTGCACCTTCGGCAATTTTCCTGCCTGGCTTAACTAAAGTCTCCCAAGTTGTCGCGTCCAATCTTCGCAACAAAAAAATTTCGACACGGGCTCCGGTTGCTTTGCGTCCGATAAGCCGCGCCGGAATTACTCGCGTGTCGTTGAATATGAGCGTATCGCCCGCCGTCAAAAACTTTTTTAAATCAAAAAAATGTTCGTGTTCGATTGTCCGCCGCGCAGGGTCGAGAATCATCAGCCGTGAAAAATTTCGCGGTTCAATCGGTTTTTGCGCAATCAATTCTTCGGGCAATTCGTAATCAAATTCGCTTAAGAGCATTATTTTTTAGGTTTCCTTCCCAGATATTTTATTTCCAACTGTTCCAATCTGCCGTCCATGCGGAGTTCCGCCAATACAAAATTTATATAGTTCAAAAATTCCTGGTCGCCTTTCTCAAGCAAAATTCCGCAAGAATGTCTTGTGCCTTCAAAAGGTTTATCGACAAGCGGCGCGGCAAGGCGCGGTTCACGTTTAACCCAGCTCGTCGCCTCGACGGTCTCGGTTATCATAATATCCGCTTTGCCCTCGGCAATTTGAATCGGAATATCGGCGTTTTCTTCGTGAACGATAAGCGTTGCTTTGGGTAAATTCGCGTGAGCAAATTTTTCGTTCGTGCCGCCGGGATTAATCATAATGCGAACTTCGGGGCGATTAAGGTCGGCGACGCTTTTAAATTTTTTCGCGTCGGATTTGCGGCAGAGGATAGTTTTTCCGAAAAGTCCTTCGCCGTAAGCGTCACTCATCGCCATAGTTTTTGCCCGCGCAAAATTCCTCGAAATGCCACACAGCGCGATATCAAATTTACCGGCTTGCATATCGGCGGAAAGCGTCGGCCAACTTGTCGGGACGTATTCAATTTTCACGCCGAGCGAGTCCGCGATAATTTTTGACAATTCGGCGTCAATGCCTTCGTATTCGCCCGTCGCGGGGTTTAAATACGACATCGGAATATAATCGCCCGTCGTGCCGATTTTGATTGTGCCTCGCGACGCAATATCTTCCAAATGTCCCGCCTCAAGTTTGCCAATCGGCAAAAACATGCACAGGGCAAAAATTATTACAAAAAATTTTTTCATTGTGATATCTCCTAGTAAAGTTTTTTAAGCTTGGTGCCGCTGTAATAATGCTCCAAAATTTTTTCGTAAGACCAGCCGTCCTCCGCGTAAAACTTCGCGCCTTTCTGCGCCATGCCTACGCCGTGTCCGCGACCGTAGCCCGCGAAAATTATTTCCTTGCCGTCAATTTTCATATCAAAAAGCGTACTCGGCAAAGAAAATTTCCGGCGGAGTTCATTGCCAGCGAGTTTTAAAGTTTTTTTACTGCTGACAACCTGCGCAAACTTGACGCGCCCCGAAGGAGTTCTGTCATCTTCCTCCTTGCCAACTGTCAGCTTGCTAAGTTTAATTTCCTTAACTTCGCCGAAGCCCTCGCCGAATCGCGACGAAAAATCTTTTGTGGTAACCTTAACCGTCCACGGCTCGCTGAGCTGAATAATTTCTTTAACCGCCACAAGGTAAGGCGTGTCCTTCCCCCACACGTTGACGACGCTTTCAGTCATGCCGCCCGAATCCGCATGAAAATTCGTGTCGGCGAGCTTGTTGTTATAAACCAAAACTTCGCCGTGAGTATCGTCAATCGCCTTGTCGGTAATCTCGGATACCTTTGCGCCGATAAAAATTTGACAATGTGTAGAAGTGCACAGATCAAAACCTTCCGCCTCATGCTTGCCGCGATTTTTCAGCGCGAACGAACGCGCCGCCACTGCTTGAGCCTTCAAAGCCTCCAAAGGATACGACGGGGACATTTCCCTTGGCAAAACCCCGCGCAGATATTCTTCCAGCGGCGCAAGATTTATCACGGTCAAAAAATCTTTTCCCTTGTTGAGTCTCACGCCGCCGAAATAATTTTGCCCGTCAATGCTCGTCTGCAAATCCTTAATCGGAATTTTTTCGGGGCGAATTTCTGTTGCCTCGGATTTAAGCCTAGAAAAATTTAGGACAAAACTTCTGTCGGCAGGAATTTCGGTAATAGTTTTATTTGTCGACGCGTCAATCATAATGCAAGGCGCGGAAACTTTCAAGGTAACTTGCTTGACACCGCTCAAAATTCCAACGCGCAATTCGGGTTGCCAAACGCCCGCCTCGGCGACGCTTGCCGACATAAAAAAAATCACCGCGGCAATAAAAATTTTTCTAAACATAAATCAATCTCCATTCTTCGGAACAAAAATTTTACAGCGAATAACTTCGACACCTTCAACGCGCTCACTTTCGTAAACAACGCGGAAATCTTTGTCGTGACTAAGTTGATCATAAAGAAAATAATCTTTGCTTGTCGTGATTATGTGCGTGAAATTGTAGCGGGCGAAAAAATCTTTGTAATAAATTTTGCCCCTGCGGAATTCGCCGTATTCTTTGAGGATATTTTTTTGCCCGTTATTGGCGGGAAGAAAAACTTCCGAGCGCGAATCGATGTAATATTTAATGCCGAACATGCCCGCAAGTCCGCCGTAACCTTGATTGACATAAAGCGAAATATTTTCGGGGCGTTCGCTTCGGAGCAAAAATTTTATCGCCGAAGTAAAAGTTTCGTCGGATTCTTTTTTATTGTCGTCCGATGTCGCGAAAAAAATTCCGCCGATTATCAGCCCGCTTAGGAACAGCGACAAAATTTTTCGCGGGAGTATCGCGGGGTGGAGAATTCGCCCTTTAAATTTCAAAATCAGCAGATTGTACAGCAAGAACAAAATCGTCGCGAAAAATAAAACTTTTAGCGGCGCGGAAAAATTTCCTATTCCGGCTTTAAGCATTGTCAGCGTCACGACAGTATTTATTGTAAGGCTCAGGAAAAATAACAGCATCAACACTCCGCGATTGTCTTTACCGGAAAATTTTTTGGGAGGAAAATTTCTCCAAGCATAAGCTAGCGGGAAGGTTGCGAGGAAATAGAACAGAATCAAATTGCGCCCGTGCATTATCGCCATAAAAGTTATTCCGCCGCTCAAAAAAATATATCGCCACGGAACTTTGAACTTTGCAAGCGAAAAAATTAAAAACGCTTCGCTCAAATAAAAAAGTTTCCCGCGCAGGTCGTGTGCCGTCGGAGTCATCATTTCGCGCACGTCTTGGTTAATCGAGTCAATGCCGTAGGAGCGGAAAACATAAGTTAGCGCGTCGAGTCCGTAAGGATTTATCAGCCCGAATAAAAAAATCCCCACCATCGCCGCGAGCAAAAATTTTATGTGGCGAATATCTTTCACGAAGAAAAACGGCAGGCACACGACAAGCGACATAAGCCAAACCGCCGCATGGAAATTCGCCAACAGCGTCGAGAGGAGTAGCAACGGCAAAAGGAATTTGAAATTTTTTGTGCGCGTAAATTTTTCCAGTAAAAAAACTTCGAGCAAAAGGAGCAACGCCGAAATTATATGCGGGCGCGGGACAATCCAACTTGCAGTTATCGTCGGGAAAACGAAGCCCAGCGCGAGCGACAAAAATTTATTTCCGCCGCTGACAAAAAGGCACAGCCGCCAATAAGTCAAAACCAACGCGCTTGCCAAAATAATATCCGCGAACCGCAAACCGCCGGCTCCGAAAAGTTGATAGAACTTCCAAAAAAAAATTCCACTCAGCCATTGTTGCGCGACGAGCTTAAAGTTTTCGTGTATCGTGAACGGGTCGACGTGCGGAAAGCCGTTTTCCAAAATATATCGTCCGATATTCATTATAAAATACGTGTCGCCATTTTCGACGAGTCTAAAGGAAACTTGCCAACACGCGATACACGCCGATAAAAGAATTGCTTGGATAAGCCCTGAAAATTTTTCAAAGTTTTTATCTGTCATTTTTATCCTCGTGATAATTTTTCTCCGCGTTGATTCTCCAAATGTCGGACTTGGGAAATTTGCCCGCAATCGCGCAGACCGCCGCAATCGCCGTCAACATGCTGTGATCCATGTTGTTATATCGGTGCTGACCGTTGCGCCCGATACAGTAAAGATTTTTTATCTCGTCAAGCGCGTCGCGAAGTTCGGAAATATTTTCGTAGGTGTCGAAGTACGCCGGATACGCTTTGGGAACTTTGACTTGCACACCGGTGCGAACGTCCGCCGCGTCAATAATTCCAATCGAGGCGAGTTCGTCAATCGCGAATTTTACAAAATCGTTTTCGCTCATTTGCCAAAGTTCGTCGCCTTCATTGCAAAAATATTCCAAGCCGAGCCACACGGAATTTTTCGGGTCGGCAACCATGTACGGCGACCAGTTGTTGAAAATTTGCAGGCGTCCGAGCTTAACTGACGGCTCCTGAATATAAATCCAACAATCGGGGACAATGTCGCCGAGCGTTTTTACCTTCGTCAAATTTTTCAGCAGAAGTTTATCTACAAGCAAACCTACAGTTATGAAATCGCGATAGGGCAAGCCGCGAGCAATTTGAAGCTGGCGGAGATTCAAGCCGTCGCTGAGCGCGTCGGCAAGTTCGGCAAGCGGCATACTCGACAAAAAATAATCGGCGGGAAAAGTCAAAAGTCCTGCGGCATTTTCGACAGTGACAGATTTTACAATTTTATTTTTGTCGACGCGGAAACTTTTGACGTTGGAAGAAAGAAGCACTTCGCCACCGAGCTTTTTAATTTCGTCGGCAAATTTCTCCCAGAGTTGCCCCGGACCGAATTTCGGGTAATAAAATCTTTCAATCAGCGAAGTTTCGCCCGCGCCTTCCTTTGAACCGAAAGTTTTCTTAAAAAAATCAAGCAGAGTTTTTCCGAGCGACAGTCCTTTAATTCGCTGACTGCCCCAATCCGCGCCGATTTGTTGCGGCGTCCTGCCCCAAACTTTAGTCGTATAATCGCGGAAAAAAGTTTCGTAGAGCTTTTGTCCGAAGCGATTGACCATGAAATCTTCCAAAGTTTTTTCTTCGCGCTGACTAAATTTTGTCTTGAGAAAACTCAAGCCGATTGAAAACATTTCGACAAGCCCCAGATTTTTTATCGTGTCGAAATTTAAAGAGACGGGATAAGAAAAAAATTTTCTGTGATAAAAAATTCTGGAAACGCGGTTGCGATTCAGAAAAACTTCGTCGACTTCTTCGGGATTCGCGCCGCCCTCAACCAAAACCGATTCGCGATTTAAAATTTTATCGTCGAGCGCGGGAGCTCCCTGCGCGGGCAAAATTTTCTGCCACAGCGAAATAATTTCCTCGCTCTTGGAAAAAAATCTGTGCCCGCCGATGTCCATGCGGTTGCCGTTGAAATTCATTGTGCGCGAAATGCCGCCGACAAATTTTTCTTTCTCAAGGACAATCGGTCTTATATCGGTTTTCGTCAAAAGATAATAAGCGGCAGTCAAACCGGCGGGTCCCGCCCCGATTATTATTGCGTTTTTCTTATGCAAAAGATTTCTCCTTTATTGTCGGAAGGTGAATTAAAATATTTTGTTCGCCGATTTGCGCGACGCCGAATTTTATTAAATCGCCCGCATGACAGCCGAAATTTTTAGTCGGCTCGTTTAAAAGTTCGCCCGTCAAAATATTTTCGTCGATCGATACGCAACGCACCCATAAAAGTTCGGGCTTATCCTCCGCGTTGAAAAAATAAACAACAACGTCGTCGGGGTAATGCGGGTGGCGGAAGGCATCGAGATTTTTTATCAGGCGAGTTTGTTCCTTGTCGGGGTCGGCGGGAATTCTGTCGTTAATCATTTCGATTCGGTCGCGGAAGGGCAGTGAATATTCCGCAGTTAAAATTTTCAGTTCGGCGTCTTCGACTTGACTGCGCTTGAGCTTGACGGATTTTTTATAACTCGCGACAAAATTTTTTATGTGCGTGGAATTGAGTTGTATGCCCGCCAAAATCTCAAAGACAAAAGTTTCTTCGTCAATGTAAGCGTAAGTCAAAAAGCCGTTCATTTTTTCTTCGGGCGGGAAATCGAAGGCGTCGCGCAGATTTATTTTTTCGACAAGGCCAGGAGAAGTCAGCAGACAAATTTGTTTGTACATATCGCGAAAAAATATTTCTTCAACTTTCAAAATTACCATCTCCAAAAAAAATTTTCAAGGCGCATTATAACACAACAATTTAAATATTCTTAGCGGCTTGTTGAAAAATTTTTTGCCGTCTGATAAACTGCGCTTATCGTTAATGAACGGAGAAATTTTTGAGGAGTGAAATAAATTTTGTTTACGCACATAACCCAGTCCCCATACGGGACGGTAAAATTGGCGGCGAAAGTGGCACAGCGAGTGCGCGAGGGTACGGTAATTTGTCTTGAAGGAGGTTTGGGCGCGGGCAAAACTCTTTTTGTGCAGAGCATGGCGCGGACATTGGGCGTCCAAGGCGAAGTCACGAGCCCGACATTTAATCTGATGAGCATTTACGAAGGCTTTTGCCCGATAGTTCATTTTGATTTATATCGTCTGCACAACGAGGCGGAACTTGAGGATATCGGCTTTTACGAATACACCGACTTTCCGGAAGGGATTGTCTTTATCGAGTGGGCTGAAAAATTTCCGGAGGCGTTGCCGGAAAATTATGTCGTGATAAAAATTGAGCGGATAAAAGATTCTCGAAACATGCGGCGAATAACTTTCGACTGCGTGGGCGAGGAGCATGAAGATTTTATTTCGGAACTGGAAGAATTTGTTACAAAGGAAGACTGAATGCAATTAATAATGGAAAGAAAAATTTTGGGAATAGAAACCGCGACGCGGGCGGCAAGTGTCGCGGTAATTTTTAACGGAAAAATTGTAGCGGAAAATCTGCGCGAATCGCCGCAAAGTTTTTCGGAAACGTTAATGCCGCAAGTCGAGGAAGTCATAAAATTTTCGGGCGCGTTTGACAATCTCGACGCGGTGGCGGTGAGCATCGGTCCCGGCTCGTTTACGGGCTTGCGAATAGGACTTGCTACGGCGAAGGCTTTGGCATATGCATGGGGAATAAAAATAATCGGCGTGCCGACCCTGCAGGCAATGGCTTACAATTTCCCTTCGGCAAAAGTTTTGGCATTAATCGACGCGCAAAAAAATCGGGCGTATTGTCAGCTGTTCGATAAAAAGTTGCCGCTGTCGGAGTTGAAAATCAGACCGATTGACGAAATCATTTCGGAGGCGGGAAAATTTAATGACGAAATTTTTTTATGCGGCGACGTTTTGCACAAGATAAAAATTCCTTTGCCGCCGAACATAAAAATTGCTCCGCCGAATTTAAAAATGCCGCGAGCGTCCTGCGTTGCAATCTGCGCGGAAAATTTGGACAGAGTCGATAACGTAATGAATTTGGAACCGTTGTATATACGTCGAGCGGAGGCTGAAATATTATGGGAGAAGAGGCACGGCTTATTATCCGGAAGTTGACTACCGAAGACGCGGACGCCGCCGCCGAGCTTGATTTAAAAAGTTTCGGCAAAAAAGACGCTTGTAGCCGCAATTATTTTTTTCAATCGGCGCAAGATGAGCGCAAGGAATTTATCGTTGCGGTGCGTAACGGGAAAATTATCGCCTGCGCGGGAGCTGAAATTTTTTCGGACACGGCGGAAATAGAAAGTCTTGCTGTAGATCCCGACTGTCGCGGGCAGGGCATAGGAAAAATTATTTTAATCAAGCTGATTGGTGCGATAAAAAAGCGCGGGGCGTCGTTCATGGTTTTGGAAGTCAGACCTTCCAACACGGCGGCGATTGAGCTTTACAAAGGTTTTGGCTTTCAGATTGTCGAGCGGGAAAAAAATTATTATCGTGACGAGGACGCCTGGATTATGGCGCGGGATTTTGGTTAGATGATTACTTTCAGAAA
Organism: uncultured Selenomonadales bacterium; assembly: GCA_946536825.1. Taxonomy (GTDB): domain Bacteria; phylum Bacillota; class Negativicutes; order Selenomonadales; family Selenomonadaceae; genus Quinella. Next base: position 15,907 of record CAMNEX010000005.1, read on the forward strand.
AATGAAGCCCGAAGACGCGGACGCCGTTGCCGAACTGGAATTGAAATGTTTTGCAATGCCTTGGAGCCGCGCAGATTTTTTACGCGAAAATAACAACGAACTTGCGGAATATGTCGTCGGGGAACTCGATAAAAAAATTGTAGCGTATGCGGGCGCGTGGGTTTCCTTCGACCAGGCGGAAGTCATGCATGTCGCGGTTGAGCCGAAACTTCGCGGGCAAGGTGTCGGGACAGTTCTTTTCGGCGAACTGATTCAAGCCGTCAAAAAGCGCGGCGCGACTTCGATAACATTGGAGGTCAGACCTTCCAACACGGCGGCTGTTAAACTTTACGAAAACTTCGGCTTAAAAAGTGTCGGGCGGCGGAAAAATTATTATCTCGACAACAACGAAGACGCGCTGATCATGTGGAATACTAAAATTTAGGAAGGAAATTTCTATGCAAATTCGCGGGACGCTGATGTTATTGGCAGCGTCATTTTTTTGGGGAACAACATTCGTTGCACAGCTGGCGGGCATGGACGGGCTCGGACCCTTCTCCTACGCGGCGACAAGGTATTTCATGGGATTTTTATCGCTGTTGGCGGTTTTGCTTTATACGCGCAAAAGTCGACTCAAGGAGCGTCGACAGAAAAATTATCGGCGCGGCTTTTTAATCGGGCTGATAATCGGCGTCGTGCTGTTTATCGCAAGCTCAATGCAACAAGTCGCCCTGCAATATTCGACGGCAGGCAAGGCGGCGTTTATCACGTGTCTTTATATCGTGTTCGTACCGCTCGGCGCAAAATTTTTAGGGAAAATAATTCGCCGGGAAAATTGGCTGGGCGCGGGGCTCGCGATTGTCGGCTTGTACCTTTTGGCGGTCGGCGAAAGTTTTTCAATACACGCCGGCGACGCAATACTTTTTGTCAGCGCATTTTTCTGGACGGTGCAAATTTTATTGGTAGACCGCTTCGCGGCGAAAGTTGATTTAATGGAACTGTCAACCGCGCAGATTTTTATCACAATGCTTTTGAGTTTCGCGGCAATGTTCGCGCTTGAAACTCCGAGTTTGTCGGCAATAATAAATTCGTGGTTCCCGATACTTTATGGCGGCGTCATGAGCGCGGGCGTTGCGTTCACTTTGCAAAACTATGGACAACGCTACGCAGAACCGGCGACGGCGGCAATCTTAATGAGTTTCGAGGCGATTTTCGGAGCATTGGCGGGTTGGTTTTTCCTAAACGAAGTCATGAGCTCGCGAGAAATTTTCGGGTGCATTTTAATGTTGCTCGGCATGTTCGCCACGCAATGGACGCTGATAAAAAAATCATTATGAAGGAAAATTTTTCAGCGCGTAGAAATTTGACAAAAATTTTTGGCAGAGAGGAAAGAATAAAAAATGGGGGCTAATGATGAGGCAATCAAGGAGGCGTTAAAAAAACTGCGCCAGAACAGGGAAAATCAAAAGGCTAAAGAGGACGCGGCAATAAAAAAAGCCCTCGTTACGATAAAAGTTTTCGGTATCGGCGGGGGCGGCAACAGCGTTTTAAAAAGAATTGCAGAAAGCGATTTTCTGAAAATTGATTTGGTCGCAGTCAACACGGATTCACACGCGCTGAGCTTTTCAAACACGGAGGCAATTCGCGCTGTGCAAATCGGCGAGGCTGTCACCAAAGGGCGCGGCACGGGCGGCAGAGTCGAATTGGGCGAGCTCGCGGCGAAAAATGACTCCGAACGCCTTAAGGAAATGATGACGGGCGCGGATATGATTTTTATAACGGCGGGCATGGGCGGCGGCACCGGCACGGGTGCGGCTCCGATTGTGGCGCGGCTTGCAAAAGAACTCGGCATGTTGACTGTCGGAGTTGTGACTATGCCTTTTAAATTTGAAGGTCCGCGCAAGCAACGTATTGCCAACGAGGGAATTGTAAGAATGCAATCGTATATGGACGCGCTGATTGTTGTCAAGAACGATAATTTAATGAAGCTCCCCGAAAACAAAGAACTTTCCTTGGTTGACGCCTTCAAAGCGGCGGATTCGATTTTGCGCCAGGCAATTCGTTGCGTTGCCGAATTGATTTTGACAATCGGAGTTATAAACGTTGACTTCGCCGACATGACAACGATTTTTAGACAGAGCGAAAGTAGCGACGCGCTCCTTGGCATCGGGCGAAGCAAAATCAGCGCGGTTCAGGCGGTTAAGGAAGCCATTCAAAGTCCGCTGATTGATAAGTCGTTGAAGGGCGCACGCGGAATTATTTTGAACATAACCGGCGACGAAACTTTGCCGATTCACGACGTGAACGCGGCGGCGAGTTATATTTTCAGCCAGACAGAAGACGACGTTAATATAATTTTGGGCACGGTTATTGATAAGAGTATGAACGGCATGATTCAAGCGACGATTATCGCGACGGATTTTGCAGACAGTCTCGCGCTGAAATCGCCGACGGTCTCTGTCCCGAAGTCAACGGTTACCGTGTCGAAGGGTTTTAATTTGGATATTCCCAAGCAGCCGCCTCAACCCGAAAATAAATTTCAAATGCCGACTTTCAATTTCAGACCGAGGGATAAAGGATAAAAATTTTATGGACGACAGATTTCAAAGGCTGAAACTTTTAATCGGCGAAAAAAAATTTTTAAAATTAAATTCGGCGACAGTGGCAATTTTCGGGATTGGCGGCGTCGGTTCGTTTGCCGCGGAGGCTTTAGCGCGTTCGGGCGTAGGACATTTGATTTTAATCGACAAGGACAATATCGACGCGACGAACATTAACAGGCAAATTCACGCGCTAAATTCTACGGTCGGGAAGTCCAAAGTTGAAGTCATGCGCGAAAGAATTTGGGATATAAATCCCGCGGCGAAGGTCGAGGCGATTCAAAAATTTTTATTGCCCGATAAGCCCGTTGAGGATTTTTTTATTTGCCGATATGATTACGTTGTCGACGCGATTGACACGCTGACTGCGAAAATTTTTTTGGTCGAGGAATGTGCTCTGCGCGGAATAAAAATTATTTCGAGCATGGGCGCGGGCAATAAATTCGACGCGACAAGATTCAGAGTGGCGGATATTTTTCAGACGTCGACAGACCCCGTCGCAAAAATTATGCGCAAAAAATTAAAGGAGCGCGGCATAAAAAATCTTAAAGTGGTTTACTCCGACGAGCCGCCGCAAACGATTGACAAAGGAAATTTGCAGAGAAAAGTTATCGGCAGTACAGCTTTTGTTCCGCCCGTCGCGGGGCTGATTTTGGCGGGCGAAGTTGTCAAGGATTTAATCGGCGAATAAAAAAATAACCGACAAATCGCCGGCTGAAAATTTTTAGCGAATAAATTGTTCAATCGCTTTGTTGAGGCGTTCAATCGCGGCGGTGTCGCCTGTCTTGACCGCGTCAACAATGCAGTGTTCAATGTGGTCTTTCAAAATGATTCGTCCGACAGCTTTAATTGCGGCGTCGACGGCGGACAGCTGAATCAAAACTTCGGAGCAGTCGCGCCCGTCCTCAATCATTTTTTTTGTCGATTCAAGGTGCCCGATAAGCCGCGCCATGCGATTTAAAACTGCCTTTGTCTGCGTGTGCGTGTGGCTGTGGCGAATTATCGTGCCGTCCTCCAATTTATGTTCGTGTTCGTGCATGACTTCCCTCCGAAAATTTTTTCAAATTTTATTTTATCCCGCGGGCGGCGTCAAGTTGAAGCGGGCTTGACGGTTCTATAAAAATCTGTTAAATTTTCCGCGAGGTGAGTAGTATGGCAAAATTAAGTTCGGGCATGGCGGATAAGTTAAAAAATTTAGCTCGTGACCTGAAAGACGAAGATAAACCCGGCGGCGTTAAAAAACTCGGCGACAAAATAAAAAATGCCGAGGCGCGCAGAAAGCAAGCGGTTGGCGACGGAAAAGTTTCGGGGCGTAAAGATTAAAATTAAAAAAGGCGGTCTCAATTTCGAGATCGCTTTTTTGCTAAAAAAAAATTTATTAATCGTCCGCGTCAAAAGTTTCTTCTTCGTTAAAATTTTCGGGCTCGGAAGTTTCCAGCGGCTTAATCGATTTAGAAACTGCCTCGCGAATTTTATTATCGATTTCCGCTTCCATTTCGGGGTGCTCGCGAATATATTTTTTGGCGTTGTCCTTACCTTGACCGAGTTTCTCGCCGTTGTAGGAAAAATACGCTCCGGATTTGGTGATAATGTCGAAGTAAACCGCCATCTCCAAAATACTGCCGCTGTGCGAATAGCCTTCGCCGTAAATTAAATCAAACTCGGCAGTTCTGAATGGCGGCGCGACTTTATTTTTCGCGACCTTGATTTTTACGCGGTTGCCGATAATTTCCGTCCCCTGCTTAATCGGCTCGCCTTTCCTGACTTCCAAACGAATTGTCGAATAAAATTTCAAAGCGCGTCCGCCCGTGGTAGTTTCGGGGTTGCCGTACAAAATGCCGACCTTTTCGCGAATCTGATTGATAAAAACCGCAATGGTCTCTGTCTTGCCGATAATCGCCGTGAGTTTTCGCATTGCCTTGCTCATCATTCGCGCATGAAGTCCAACGTTAGCGTCGCCCATTTCGCCTTCAATTTCGGATTTTGGCACGAGCGCGGCAACCGAATCAATAACGACAATATCAATCGCCGAGGAACGAATAAGAGCTTCGGCAATGTCAAGCCCCTGTTCGCCGGTGTCGGGTTGAGCCAGGATAAGATTGTCAATATCGACGCCGATTTTTTTGGCATACATCGGATCAAGCGCGTGTTCCGCGTCGATAAAAGCCGCCGTCCCGCCTTGACGCTGAGCTTCGGCTATCATGTGCAATGTAACTGTCGTCTTGCCGCCCGCTTCCGGACCGTAAATTTCGGTGATTCTTCCGCGGGGAAGTCCGCCTATTCCCAGCGCAATATCCAACGGCAAAATCCCTGTCGACACCGCTTTTACGTCCAAACGCGCAGAGTCGTCGCCGAGCCGCATTATCGCGCCCTTGCCGAATTCTTTTTCTATTTGCTTCATCGCCAACGCTAACGCTTCTTTTTTATCCATAGTTGCTCTCCTTTGCAATTTGATTTTGGGCGGTAATTATATCAAAGAATCCGGCGATTGTAAATTTGTGGTTTTGTCGCCCGTGCAACTTGATATTTAATTTTCAATATGCTAGGCTAAAAAAAATTCTAGCGGAGGTTTTGACATGGGAAATTATATCGGTGCGAAAAAAATTCTGGAGAAAAAGCGCGAATACATCATGCCTTGCTTGGGACATTTCTACAGCGACCCGCCGCAATTCGTGCGCGGCGAAATGCAATATCTCTTCGACACGGCGGGCAAAAAATATCTCGATTGTTATGCAGGCGTTTCGGTAATTAATTGCGGGCATTGCAACCCGTTCATAACCGAAAAAATGATTGAGCAGATTAAAACCCTTCAACACGTCTGCAACATTTACCTGACGGAGAATTTTGTTAATCTCGCCGAAAGGCTCGCGGAAGTTGCGCCCGGCGATTTGCAGAAAAGTTTCTTCTGTTCGACAGGAACGGAGGCTAATGAAGGCTCGTTGCTTTTGGCGTCGATTTATACAAAAAGTTCGGAGTTTATCGCGTTGCAAAGCGGCTTGCACGGGCGGACGAAATTGACAATGAGTTTGACGGGTATCGGCATGTGGCGGACGGATCCCAATCCCGTCGGCGGAATAAATTTCGCGCCCAATCCCTACTGCTACCGTTGTCCGCTCGGTAAAAAATATCCCGACTGCGATTTGGAATGCGCCAATAAAATTGAAACGATTATTCAAACGGCGACTTCGGGCAAACCTGCCGCGCTTATCGCCGAACCGATTCAAGGCAACGCGGGAATTGTCGTGCCGCCCGCGGGTTACTTTAAGCGCGTCAAAGAAATTTTGCAGAAATATGGCGCGTTGTTAATCGCCGACGAAGTTCAGACGGGTTTTGCGCGTTCGGGGAAAATGTTCGCAATAGAAAATTTCGACGTGACGCCCGATATCATGAGCGTCGCAAAAGCCTTGGGCAACGGTCAGCCAATCAGCGCGTTTATTTCGACAAAAAAAATTGCCGACACTTACACCCGTCCCGGCGCGTCGACACTCGGCGGCAATCCCGTTTCTTCAACCGCGGGGCTTGCCGTGCTCGACTACATTAAAGAAAAAAATCTTCCGGCTAATGCCAAAGCTCGCGGCGAACAGCTTATGCGCGGCTTGAAAACTTTGCAAAAAAAATTCCCGATAATCGGAGACGTGCGCGGAATTGGCTTAATGGTCGGCGCGGAATTCGTTCACGCGGATAAATCGCCCGCCTTCCGTGAGCTTGACGAACTTTTGGAGGAGCTGAAAAATCGCGGCTTTATCGTCGGCAAAAACGGCGTCGGCAGAAATGTTTTGGCATTCCAACCGCCGCTTGTTATCACCGAAAAAGATATTGACGACGTCCTCAACGCGATTGAATTGATTTTGGAGCGCAAGTAAAATGGACGAAGATAAAGATAAAGCGAAATCTTTTACCGAACAAGTTTCAAGCAGTTTCTTAAGGGGCTTGCTTGTCGTCGTGCCGCCCGCGATAACAATTCTCGTGATAACGTGGCTCTTTGAACTGACGGAAAGTTCAATCGGAAAATTTTTGCCCGTGAAAATCCCCGGCATGGGGCTTGCTATCGTCTTGGCGTCAATTTGGATTATCGGCGTCTTGAGCGGCAATTTCCTTTCAAAAAAAATTCTGGAATTCTTTGACGGGTTAATCAGCAAAATTCCAATCGTGAAATTTATTTACAGCTCGGTTAAGCAAGTCTCAAAAGCCCTGTTCGAGTCGGATTCGGCATTTAAACACGTCGTACTTGTGCCCTATCAAAAATCTTATGTGCTGGGCTTTTTAATGCTGAATGTGCCCGAACCTGTCAGAAAAAAACTCGGCGACGAATATGTTTGCGTCTATATGCCTTGGAGCATGAACATGACGGCGGGCATGAATTTTTTCGTTAAGAAGTCGGATTTAATTTATATCGACATGTTGCCGCCCGACGCTTTGCAATTCATTTTGACGGCAGGCACAATTTCGCCGGCGGAGCTGATCTCCGAGGGATTAACAGAACTCAAAGACAAGGCAAAATAATGGAAACTTTTACTGTTGAAGCGATAGTTTTGGATACAAAAAATTTCGGCGACGCCAATAAAGTTGTCACGCTTTTTACTAAGGAATTCGGCAAGCTGGAGGCAAATGCTTACGGTTGCCGCCGCTCGCGCAGTCCGATATCGGGCGCAATGCAAATGTTCAATCACATTTCGGCGGAGCTTAGCCGCGGCGTTAAGGTCGACATAATTCGCGAGGCCGATATTTTAAATTTTTATGACGCCCTTACAGCTGACCTTGAGCGGCTGGCTTATGCGTCGCTTTTTTTTGAAATTGTCAATCGCATGACTTTGCCGCTTGAAAAATCGTCGGAAACTTTTTATTTGCTGGAAAAATCTTTACCTGTCTTGAGCAAAAGAAATCCCAAAGTCGCCGCGCTTATCGGAGCATGTCAATTCATGGAGGCGAGCGGAATGCAATTAAATTTCAGCCGTTGCGTTCATTGCGGCGCGGAGATTTTCGGCGACGCGGCGATTAGCTTGACGGACGGCGGCGCGGTTTGCATGAATTGCGTTGAGTACGTCGAGGAGTGCCGCCCTTATCCCGAAGCCTTGAGGAAAACTTTTGAGACAATGCTCGGCTTTGATTGGCGCGAGGATACAAAATTAAATTTCAAGTCGCGGCAGTTGGAAGTTGCGGAAAATTTTTTTGCGGATTATCTCCACTCGATTTTAGGCAACGAATTAAAATCGGAGCAATTTATTCGCGAATTTCTTACACTAAAAATTTAAGGCGGTGATTTTTTTGCGGATTATCGGCGGCGTGATTTTAATTTTTATCGCAATCATTTCCGCTGTTATTTTTTTATTGCCGGAGCCCGAAGGCTTCCCGATTTTGGAATATCATCAAGTGACGGACGAGCCGCTTGACCCTGTCTTTGAAATTTACAATGTGCCGCCCGCAGAATTTTCCGCGCAGTTGGATTATCTGCAAGCCGAAGGCTACACGACAATAACACTGCAAGATTTTATGCGCGTCGTTCACGGCAAGGGCAAACTCCCCGACAAACCGATTGTGCTGACTTTTGACGACGGCTACGAGGACAATTATAAATTCATGTTGCCGATTTTGACGGAACATAAAATGACCGCCGTTGTCTACGTCATTACAAATGAGGTCGGCAAGGCGGGTTATGTCACTCTTGAAGAATTAAAAGAAATGCAACGGCGCGGGCTTGAAATCGGCTCGCACACGTCGGATCATCTGCCGCTGACTTCCTTGGATAAAAATTTTCAGCGTCGGCAAATTCGCGAATCGAAAATTTTTTTGGAGTGGAGCGGGCTTGAGACGATTTACAGTTTGTCCTATCCCAACGGCGCATTCAATTTCGAGATTGAAGAAATTTTGCGCGAAGAAAATTATTTGACGGCAGTCACGGGCGAGGCGGGTTTGAACACTCTCGCGACAAATCCTTATGAACTTTACCGCGTGAACATTCGCAGACCGCGCTTCGGGCTGACGGAGTTTAAATTCCGATTGTTCAAAGCGAAATTTTTTGCTAAGCTCAGAAATATTTTTTAATCTGTCGCACCGCCGATTTATTTTTTGCCCCGTACAAAGTGCGGGTATTTTTTTAGAAAATTTTCTAGCGCGGGCAATTTTATTTCGCTCACGTCGCAAGGCACAAATTTTGCGGGCGTATGAAAATATTTTCCCGCCGCCATTGCCTTTTCTACAAAATCATTATCAAGATATTTTTTATCAGCGGCGGAAAGTTGGACGCACTCAACCGCAGCCGCCATTTTCTCAATAACTTTATCGACGCCACCCATATTAGAAAAATGCCAACCGCCTTCGACAATTCGCGGCAAAACTTCGCGGGCATTTCTGAAGGCTTGTGGCGATTTCATGTGCTTAAATTTTCCAATAACCGTGCCCGCCCACGGGAGCGAGCGACAAACCCAATCAAAATAATAGCTGTGAAATTTTTGCTGACAACTAAGCGGACTGTAATTCAAAAAAGTCGAAACTCTCATGCCGCTGTGAAACTCAATCAATTTGCCTTTCGTGTAAGGCGTCGTTTCGTAAAACGCAATAAAATCCACGTGCTTACTTTCGTCGGTAAAACTTTCACGGATTGTCCTTATTATTGCGGGATTTGGTATCTCGTCCGCGTCTGAAATCATAATCAAATCATCGGGCTTGGCGTCGTCCAAACCTTTCATGATGCTGTTGCGCTGATTGTTTTCAATCGACCAATCGCCCACGCCCTTATACGGCACAACCGATTTATCCATAACGTAATGAATTTTCGGGAGATATTTTTCAAAATTTTTAATGTGATCGTAGAAATTAAAAGGCTTGGGAATATTCGCGTGCGTTTTGTCAGCTTCGACGATAACGAAAGTATCTACCACGTCATAAAGACTTGCGAGCCTCAGCTCCAAAATTTCAAATTCGTTAAAAAATGTAAAGCAGTCGTAAATTTTCATGGCAAATCACCTGTCAACATTGTATTTTGTTACGGGCTCAACGGGCGACTTAACAGAATTCATCGGACAGCAAACTTGACAGCCGCGAAAATCTTCTTGCAAAATCCTGTAGCGAGCGGACGCATATTCAAAAGAATTCAAAACTTTTTCCCAGTCAACAAATTCTTTGCCGGCGGCGTCGCGTTGAATAAAATTTTTTATATTCAGCGTCGGCTCGAACCAGCTGCAAAAATCCATTCTGCCGTCGGGATATAAATCAATTTCATTCCACGGCGCGAAACAAATTCCGTTATTCAAATGCAGACTGGGCGATATGTCGTCAACCAAAGTGAGTTCATTTTTTCCGCAGGCGCGACGAATTTTGTTGCGCTTTTTTAATTCGCCGAGGATTGAACGACCTTGCGCCGCCTGTAAAATTTTTTCGTACTTGGCATTTAATTTCGCGATCGGAATTTCTTCAACCTCCTGCTGAAGATTGTAAGCCTCGCCCGAAGGAACCCACAGCCGGAAATAAATAAGAACTTTTTCCGCGAGCACGCGCTCAAGTTCCATTAACGTTTTCATGGCGGGGCGAGCGACTTCGGGGTTGGTAAAAAATTCGCCGCTCATATCGTTTTCTGTGTAGTCGAAATAAAAGACGATAAAGCCCGCGTGCAGTTCCAACGCCAGTTCGACAAAATTTAAAATGTCGTCGGCGTTGTCCTTGTTTATAACCATTGATAAATCCGGCGCGAAACAAAGTTTATCTGCCGCCTCAAGTTTCGCGACGTAATTTTTAATGTTGCGAAGCATAATCGGGAACATTTTCTTAGCCGTGGCGGAGTCATTGCCGTCCCAACAACTTTTGGCAAAAATATCGGCATTGGACGCATTAACCGAGAAATGCGTTTTGAAAAGATTTTTAAGCGCGAGCTCCTGAAATTTTTCGCTGAAGGCAATTCCGTTCGATTCTGTCAGCAAAGTTATTTTCGGAAAATTTTCGCTCATGAATTTCATATAGTTGAAACTTTCCTTGGCAAAAAAAGCGTCGCCGCCAGTTATCAGAACAACGCCGATTTTGTCATAAAGCGGGCGACAAAGTTCGTAGTACCAGGCGGGATTCATCGCGTGATTGACTTCCTCGCCGAAGCCGCAACGCACGCCGCAATATCGGCATTTGGCATTGCAAGCGTTGGTAATTCTGATTCGCAACAGCGCGTTTTTAAATTCGGTTTTGCAATCGGGATATTTCGCCAAAATATCGGGCAAAACTTTTTCAATCTCTGCGCGGTAACGATTTTCCTTCAAGCCGAATTTTTCAAAGTGCAAAAGGGGATTAATCGCCGCCTTAGCCACGTCGGGATTTTTGCTGAGATAATCTGCGGTTGAAAAAAAAGGCGAGGGGTCTTTGCCTTCCCGCCAACCGATATTCAAATAATGTTTTGCCGCGTCGAGATATTTTCCGAAGCCGTAAGTTTTACAATACCAATCGGCGTCGAAAAGCAGAGAATTTGCGATAAAAATTTTTTCCTCCGACTCGTCCTTTTGAATTGTTTTTAAATTTTGCTTAGCTCTGTTAAAAAGCTTGTCGAAAATTTTCATGATGATTTACCTGTCGGGGAAAAATTCGTCGTGAATGCTGTTGACAGCCTCCGTGACTTGCGAGCCTTGAACTAAACAAGAAACGCTTATCTCCGAAGTGCTGATTATATCAATGTTGACATCTGCGCGGGCGAGTGCGCCGAACATGCGAGCCGCGACGCCCGGACTGCCCAACATACCCGCGCCGACGATTGAAACTTTAGCCATATCCTCTTCGACCAGAACGGACGCGGCGTTAATTTTTTCGGAAACAACGCTGATAACTTTTTTTGCTTCGGGCAAGTCGTGCAAAGCGATTGTAAAGACAATGTCGTTAATATTTCTGTCAATGTTGCGGATACTCTGGACAATCATGTCAACATCAATATTCACGTCGGCGAGAGCCTTAAATAAAGTGTGCGCCACGCCGGGATTATTCGGGACGCCGATAATAGAAATTTTTGCAACCTTCATATCGTGAGCCACGCCGCGAATTTCAAAATCTTTTTCCTCCACCGTATAATCCTCCCTGATAATTGTGCCCGCCTCTTTGGTAAAAGTCGAGCGAACATGAATGGGAATGTTGAAGAATTGCCCCATTTCCACAGAACGCGGCTGCATAACTCCCGCGCCCAGACGAGCCATTTCCAACATTTCATGATAGGTAATTTCTTTCATCTTGCGTGCGCCTTTGACAATTCGCGGGTCGGCAGAATAAACGCCGTCAACGTCAGTGAAAATTTCGCACTCGTCGGCTTTAAGTGCGCCCGCCAATGCAACGGCGGAAGTATCCGAGCCGCCGCGCCCCAATGTCACGGGGTCGCCGATTTTATCCGCGCCTTGAAAACCCGCCACGACAACAATTTGTCCTTTGTTAAGTTCGTCGTGAACGCGCTTTGGTTTTATCCCCAAAATTCTGCCCTTCGTGTGCACCGAATTTGTTCTCATGCCGACTTGCGCACCCGTCAAGGAAATTGCGGGCTGTCCCAATTTTTTAAACGCCATTGCCAACAGCGCGATTGAAACTTGTTCGCCCGTCGTCAAGAGCATGTCCAATTCCCTCAAGTAGCCCGCTTTGTACGGTTCTGTATCTATGCCGCCCGCCAGCGCGAGCAAATCGTCGGTTGTTTTACCCATTGCCGAAACTACCACGACAATTTTATCGTCCGATTTTTTTTCGGCGAGGATTCTTTGTGCCACTGCCAAAATTTTATCGGTCGTCGCAACCGAAGAGCCGCCGAATTTTTTTACAACGAGAGCCATCGTTTTTTATCCTCCTTCGCACAGCCGGAAAATTTTTTCACAAGCCACGACGCTTCATTTTTATTTCAGCTTCAAGCATTGTAGCAGAGATTTTTTTTACAGTCAAAAATTTTTGACGGCTCTCGAATAAAATAAGTTTCCAAAAAAAATTCCCTCCAAACAAAAATAAGGACAAAGGAAAAGGGGAAAAAATTCTCCCCTTTCCCTTATCCCATAAAAATCATTTTCTTGCCGAACTCTTTGTGAGTTTTTCTTGAGCTTTGGCGGGAGCCGCCGCTTTGGGGGCAGGAGTTTGAGCGGCAGCTGACAATTCTTGAAAAATATCGATTAACGCAACCTTCATGACGCTTATTGCGTCCGCAAGAACCGCGTTATAGAGTTCGCCGCCGTCTGTTACGCCGCGCCCGTTCGCCGTGATAAAAAATTTTTTCGGGTGATCGCCCGCCTGCATTGCCGCGTCGATTTTTTCCGCAATCATTTTCGCAAGTTGCTCTTTATCCATTAACTTTCACTCCCAAAAACTTTTTCCGAAAATTTTCTGCGCCTTGAATAAAAATCCTGCCGCGCCTTAAAATTTAATTCCCAAAATGATTTTTAAGAGTTTCCAACGTTGCGGGAAATTTTTTAATCGCGGTCTAAAGACAAACGCATAAATTTATTTTATACTTCGTGTCAGCTTGAAGTGTTTTAAAGATTTTTGGAAGGTGAAAATTTATGAACATCAGGAAAAAATTTTTGGCGGGACTTTTGGGCGGCGCGTTGCTTTTGACGGGCAGTCAAGCTTTGGCGGCTCCGCCCGATTCGCCCGAACAAGACAAATCGTGGCAGGAAGAGGCAGCGGCGAATATCGGCGGCTGGGCAAAATATCTTTCCGAAAAATACGGCGTCCCTTCCGCGCAGGTCGAACAGGCTTTGAATAACGGCGTTCACATTGAGGACGTTAAACAGGCGGCGATTTTGTCGAAACTCAGCGGCAAAAATTTTTCTGACGTTTTGGCAATGAAAGTCGATTGGTCGCAAGTCGCCGAGAAATTGGGCGTCACTCGCGAGCAGGTCAGAGAATTTTTTGAGCAGGAGCGCATGGAACATTTCGCAAAAATATCGGGCGTCGACGTAAAAACTTTTAAAAATTTGCTTAAAGACGGCTACGATCCGCACGATATAATGGTTGCAGGGAAGATTGCGCAGGAGTCGAACAAAAATATTAAAAGCGTCCTCGACAAGCGCAAGATTAACAACACGTGGGAGGACGTTGCAAAATCTTTCGGCGTTGACATGAAAAAAATTATGCCGCCCGGTCACCCCAAGGATAGACGCGCAGGAGTCGAATAAAATATCAAAACCGGCGCAAGATTGGCAATGCACGCTCATTTTTAGAACAAATAAAATTT
>CAMNEX010000006.1 GCA_946536825.1 uncultured Selenomonadales bacterium
TTTTGCTCCTGCTTAGGCGCGGGCTTAGCTTGAGCTTTTTGAGGTTGCTGTTGAGTTTTTTGTTCCTGCTTGGGCGCAGGTTTCGGTTCAGGTTCGACGGGTTTTCTGCGAGCAAAATTTGCCTTGACCAATTCATAAGCGTCCGCCTCTACGCCCGTGAAACGGTTTTTGACTTTGATTTTGCGTTTGTTCAGAAAGTCGATAATGACTTGCACATCTTGGTTGAATTCGTTCGCCATGTCATAGATTCTATACTTAATCGGTTTTGACATAGGTCCACCCCCGTTTGAAATTTTTTGTTTACATGCGGATTTTCTCCTTTGTAAATTATTTTTAAACCGCCGCGCAAATTTTATCGTAAAGTTCGTTTGGCAGTTTGGTTTTGAAAATTTTATCGAGATTGCGGCGTTTCTTCAACGTTGCCGCGCAGATTTCTGATTTGCAAATATACGCGCCGCGCCCTTGAGCCTTGCCGCTCGTGTCGAGTAAAAATTCTCCCGAAGAATTTTTTACAACGCGAAGGAGTTCCGACTTGTGACGAGCTTGCCGACAGGCGACGCAACGGCGCATTTCTATTTGTTTAATCGCGATACCCTTGGCGGTTTTGCCCTTCGACATTATCTTCTGCCCTTTTTCTGATGCGGCTTGACGACTGCCATTGCCTCCGAAATATCGACTTCGTGCATATAGGAGGGGAGCTCGTCGCCCTTAGCTTGTCTGACGCTTTTAATATCAATTTTCCAGCCCGTGAGTTTAGCGGCAAGGCGGGCGTTTTGTCCTTCCTTGCCGATTGCCAAACTCAGCTGATTATCGGGCACAATCACGCGGCAATTTTTATCGTCGTCATTGAGCGCGACGCTGACAATTTTTGACGGGCTTAAAGCATTGGCGACATAAACGCCGGCTTTGGGGCTCCATTCGATAATGTCAAGTTTTTCATCGCCGAGTTCGTCAAGCACGGGCTGAATTCTTGTGCCGCGCTGACCGACGCAGGAGCCGACCGCCTCGACGTTCGGATCTTTTGAATTCACAGCGATTTTTGCGCGGGAGCCCGCCTCGCGAGCGACGCCTTTTATTTCGATAATGCCTTCCTGAATTTCGGGAACTTCAATTTCCACGAGCCGACGCAAAAAATTTGGATGAGTACGCGAAAGATAAACTTGCGGTCCCTTGCCGCTTTTTTTGACTTCGATTATGTAAGCGCGAACCCAATCGCCGACTTTGTAATTGTCAAGCGGCGACTGTTCGCTGGGAACCAAAATTGCCTCCGTTTTGCCGACTTCAACAATTAAATTATCGTCCTCCATGCGCATGACTTTTCCTTTGATAAGGTCGCTGGCGCGGTTGGTGAATTCGTCGTAAATGACGCCGCGCTCCGCCTCGCGCAATTTCTGAACGACGAGTTGTTTTGCCGCTTGAGCCGCAATTCGCCCGAAATTTTTCGGAGTTACTTCAATCTCAATTACGTCGTCAATATCGCAACCGGGACTGATTTTCTGCGCATCTTCTTTTGAAATTTCTATGACGGGATCTTCCACGACTTCCACGACGCTTTTCAGCGAATAAACATGAAAACTCCCGTCCTCGCGGTCAAGTACAATCTCAACGTTATCATCTTGATTAAAATTCTTTTTATACGCGACTTTGAGCGCAGATTCTACCGCGTCGAACATTACTTCCGGCGAAATTTCTTTTTCAACGCATAAATCCTTGAGCGCGTCAATCAAACTCAATTCCGGTTTTTTTCTTCTTCCAGCCAAGTAAATTCTTCCTCCCAAAAATTTTTTTAAAAATCTATATGCAATCTGACTTGCGCGACTTTTTCCCGCGGCAAAGGTTCAATGTCTTTGAGCCGCAAAAATTTTTCGTCGCGTCCTTCCAATTCCCCGACAAAAAGTTTTTTACCGTTAAGCGGCGCGTAAAGTGCCACGTCCACGACTTTTCCCGCCTCGCGAATAAAATCTTTGTCCTTTTTCAATACGCGGTCGATTCCCGGCGACGAGACTTCCAAAATATACGCGCCGTTGATTATGGAAGTTTCGTCGAGTTTCGCGCCGAGTTGTTCGCTTAGCTTTTGGCAATCGTCCAAATCAATTCCGCCTGCTTTGTCCACGAAAACACGCAGATACCAATCGCGCTCCTTGACAAATTCCACGTCAACCAATTCATAATCTGTACCCTGCAAAATTTCCGCCATTAAATTTTCCGTTTGACTTTCGACTTTGTTCAATAACTCACCCCCGGAATTTTTTCCCTTACAACGTGAAAGAGTGGACGCGAGCCCACTCTTTCAACTAAGCTATGTCCAAAAACTTTTTCTCCCCTTACGCGAAGAGACTTAAAAAAATCTTGCAAACCATACCCTCCGAAAAAATTTTCTGTAACTTCGCGGCATATTCTAAACAATATTCAAATCATTTGCAAGTTTTTTTATCTGCGCCAAAAAATTTTTTGAGTGATTTTAATTGTTGCTTTTCAATCGGCGAGTTTGCAAAGGATTTTGATTGACACCTTGACGCTTGAATTATAAAATTGCAGGCGGCGAGGTGATTTTTTTATGAAAGTCGGAATTGACATCGGCTCCACGACGATAAAACTTGTCGTCATGGACGAGGAACGGCTTGTATTCAAAAATTATGCGCGGCACTTTTCTGAAATCGGCTACGCGCTCTCGAATTCTTTGACGTCGCTGAAAAATGTTATCGGCAAAAAAACTTTTAAAATTGCGTTGGCGGGCTCGGCGGGCATGGGCATTGCAAAAAAAATTTCTCTGCCCTTTGTGCAGGAGGTTATCGCTTGTCAGACTGCGGTTGAAAAATTTATTCCGCAGACCGATACGGTTGTTGAGCTGGGCGGCGAGGACGCGAAAATTATTTATCTGGGCAATGCGCCCGAAGTCCGCATGAACGGAGTCTGCGCGGGCGGCACGGGTTCTTTTATTGATCATATGGCGTCGCTACTCTCAACCGACGCGCTCGGCTTGAATTCTCTGGCGGAAAAAGGCAAGCAAATTTATACCATTGCTTCGCGTTGCGGAGTTTTTGCCAAGACCGATATTCAAGCCCTCATGAATGACGGCGCGAAGAAAGCCGATATCGCGCTGTCGATTTTTCAAGCGGTCGTCAATCAGACAATCGGAAATTTGGCGCAGGGTCGTCCGATTGGCGGAAACGTTGCATTTTTGGGCGGACCTTTGCATTTTCTGCCCGAATTGAAGAAACGTTTCGTTGAAACGCTCGGACTTTCTCAAGGTGAAGTCGTCGATACGCCCGACGGAAATTTTTTTGTTGCAACGGGCGCGGCTCTAAGCGACGAAGCTAAGGAAATTTCTATTGACAGGCTTGAAGAATCGATAAAAAAATCTGAGGAGGCGGCTCGCGCTGAAACTCGCAAGGCGGATTTTATTTTGTTCAATGACGAAGCTGATTATAAAACATTTCGCGCCCGCCACAACAAAGCCAAGGTTAAACGCGGCGATTTAAGCACTTATCACGGGAAAATTTTTGTCGGCATTGACGCTGGCTCGACTACAACTAAAATTTGCGCGATCGGCGAAGATAAACAAATTCTTTATACAAATTACGGCTCGAACGAGGGTGCGCCGCTTAAAATTGTCGTCAACCAAATTAAAAATCTTTATGAAAATCTTCCGCCGACCGCGAAAATCTGCGGAGTTTTTACCACAGGTTACGGCGAAGCGATTGTCAAAGCCGCTCTTCACGCTGACGGCTCCGAGGTTGAAACTTTCGCCCATTTGACTGCCGCGCAGGAATTTTGTCCCGACGTTTCATTTGTTTTGGACATCGGCGGGCAGGATATGAAATGTTTCTTCGTCAAGGACGGCACGATTGGCAATATCACGCTGAACGAGGCTTGCAGCGCGGGTTGCGGCTCCTTTATTCAAAATTTCGCGCAGGGGCTAAATATGACGGTCGGCGACTTCGCAAAAAAAGCTTTGACTTCCTGCGCACCCGTCGATTTGGGCACGCGCTGTACTGTTTTTATGAATTCAAAGGTTAAACAGGCGCAGAAGGAAGGCGCGAGCGTCAACGACATTTCGGCGGGCATTGCGCTTTCAGTTATCAAAAACGCGCTGTTTAAAGTCATGCAACTCAAGAACGTCGAGGATTTGGGAGAAAATATCGTTGTTCAGGGCGGGACTTTTTATAATGACGCGGTTTTGCGTTCGATTGAAGAAATTTTGCATAAAAATGTTATCCGTCCCGACATTGCCGGACTTATGGGAGCTTACGGCGCGGCGATTCTTGCAATGAGGAATGGACAATCGGATTTGTTGTCGCCTGAACAGTTGGAAAATTTTTCTGTCGTGACGAAATCTTATCGTTGCGGGCGTTGCGGGAATAATTGTCTGATAACAATGCAAAAATTTCCCGACGGCGCGAAATTTTTTACTGGCAATCGCTGTGAACGCGGCGTCGGCGGCAAGCCCAAAACCAATTCCGAAATTCCGAACGCCTTTGCCTACAAGTACAAAAGAATTTTCGATTATCAGCCGCTTGAAAATCCCAAGCGCGGCTCAATCGGTATTCCACGGGTTCTCAACATTTATGAAGATTTTCCTTTCTGGCACACTTTTTTGACGGAGCTGGGCTATCGCGTCGAAATTTCTGCCAAATCTTCCGCGCAGATTTTTTATAAGGGCATTTCCACAATTCCAAGCGATTCTTTGTGCTATCCCGCGAAACTCGCGCATGGTCACATTATGGATTTAATCGAACGCGGCTTGAAGAAAATTTTTTATCCCTGCGAACCTTACAATTTCGACACGCGCTCCGATAATTTTTATAATTGCCCGATTGTCGCGAGCTATCCCGAAAATATTCGCAACAACATGGACGTTTTAAAGGAACACGGAATTAAATTTATGCAACCGTTCCTGCCCGTTCACGACATGAAAAAGCTAAAAAAGCGGCTCGCGGAAGAATTTAAATCGGAAGGCGTCACGGCTGATGAAATTTCCCGCGCAGTCGATAAGGGTGTCGCCGAAATGGAAAAATTCCGCCGCGATATTAAAACTTTCGGCGAAAATCTTTTGCAACGCATAAAAAATTCCGGCGAACATGCAATTTTGCTCGTCGGACGCCCCTATCACGTCGACCCCGAAATTAATCACGGTATCGCCGAAATGATTCAGTCTTACAATCTGCCGATTCTCTCAGAAGATTGCGTTTACCATACAAAAATTGACTCGCCGCAAATTTCCGTTGTCAATCAATGGAGTTATCACGCCAGACTTTACCACGCCGCGCAATTCGCCGCCGAAAATCCCAACGTTACTTTGATTCAGTTAAGCTCGTTCGGTTGCGGGCTTGACGCCTTGACTATCGAACAGGTTAAGGAAATTTTGGAGGCGCACGGGCGAATTTATACAATGATTAAGCTTGACGAAGTCTCGAATTTGGGCGCGGCGCGAATAAGATTGCGTTCATTGCTCGCCGCGCTGAAAAGAAAATCGCCCGTCGCCTATTCGCCGAAAAAATTCCCCGAACGCCCGCACTTTACGCCCGATTGCAAAGCTAAACACACAATCCTTGCGCCGCAAATGGCTCCGATTCACTTTGAACTAATTCAAACGGTTTTGCGCAAGTACGGTTACAAAATTTTAATTCCCGCGCTCCCCGACAAAAAAGCGATTGATTTGGGCTTGCGCTACGTCAATAACGAAATGTGTTATCCGGCGATTGTCGTTGTCGGGCAAATGCTCGCGGCTTTGAAGTCGGGCGAATGCGACCCCGATAACACGTCGATTATTTTATTCCAAACTTGCGGCGGCTGTCGCGCCACGAATTATATCAGCGTCATGCGTCGCGCCTTAAAATTTGCGGGCTTCGGACAAGTTCCGGTTTTTGCTTGCTATGGACTCGAAGACGAGACTGACGCCTTTGAACTTAGCCGCGATTGCCTTATGGACGCGATTAAAGCTTCGGTTTACGGCGATTTGCTTATGAACGTTTCAAACAGAATGCGCCCTTACGAATTGCGGTGCGGCGAGACCGATAAACTTTTTGAAGAGTGGATGACGATTGCCAAAGCCGACCTTGTGCGCGGAAATTATTTGAGTTATCGCGGGAATATCAAGGAAATTGTCCGCCAATTCGACGCGATACCGATTGACGAAAAACTTATCAAGCCTAAAGTCGGGATTGTCGGCGAGATTTTGGTTAAATATCACCCCGTCGCGAATAATTTTCTTGAAAAAGTTCTGCACGAAGAAGGCGCGGAAGTTGTCATGCCGGATTTTGTAGATTTTTTCCTGTACATAGCGCACGACGCGATTGTTAAGCGCGAGATTTTGGCGGGCAGTCGACGCGATAAAATTTTTGCCGAGATTTTTATACAGTTTATAGAATTTTTCCGTCGCCCGATGAAAAACGCGCTTTTAAAATCGAAACATTTCCGCGCACCGCACTCGATAAAGGAAACTGCGCGGCGTGCCGGGCAATTCGTCAGTACCGGCAACATGAACGGCGAAGGCTGGTTTTTAACCGGCGAAATGGTCAAACTAATCGCGGAAGGCGTGGAAAATGTCGTCTGCCTGCAACCGTTCGCGTGCTTGCCGAATCATTTGACGGGCAAGGGCGTCATGCACACACTTAGACAACATTTTGAGCGAGCAAATATTGTAGCAATCGACTGCGAAGCGGGTTCGTCGGAAGTAAACCAACTCAATCGCCTAAAATTAATGCTGACAATCGCGAAAAAAATTTTACCCGCGCAGAGAATTAATCATTAAAAAAATTTCTCCCTGCCGAAAACGGTTGGGAGATTTTTTATTGGCAAGAATAATTTTGTAAGCTAAAATGAATTCGGAGGCGATTAGTTATGTTCAAAAAATTTTTTCCAGTAATTTTAACGGCGTTTTTAATTTTTAACGGGGCGGCGGAAGCAAAAAAAATTCCTGCACCGACACTGACGGCGGAATTTGAACAAATGGATTTTATGCAACTTTACCCGACATTTTCTTGGGAGCCGCTCGCGAACACGGAGTTTTATGAAGTGCGCGTGGTGCAAGTGTCGACAAATACAATCGTGCGGGAACTTTACAATAGCGAGGCATTAAATCGAGTGACAGATTGGACGCCTTTCACCGAGTCGGGCGAATATTATTGGCAAGTGCGCGTCGTGAACAAAAATAAAAAGCCGCTGAGCGACTGGTCGGAGAAAAAATATTTTAAAGTCGAGACGCCGGTAAAATATGCGGCATTGGGCGACAGCTTAACTCATGGCGGCGCGGCTTACATACCTGCGGGGCAAATTTCCTGTCAATGGGAGACTTACAGCGAAGTTCCGATAAAAAATCTCGGACAGAGCGGCGATACAACGGAAATGATGATAAATCGTTTTGAAAGGGACGTTCTGCCGTTCGCGCCGAAAGTTTTGGTTATAATGGGCGGCATTAATGACATAAGGAACGGCGCGGAAAGCGACGCGGTTATAAAAAATCTTGAGAAATTGCAAGAAAAATGTTTGGCGAACGATATAACGCCGGTTTTCTGCACCTTGACTTCAATGAATCCCGAAAAAATGAAAGTGCGCAAAATTCCGCTGACAGACGGCGACTGGCGCGAGCAAAGAGAGAAAATAAATTTTTGGATAAAGCAGACGCCGTATTTTATTGAGGTTGCGGAAAATCTTACAGATGAATTCGGCTATCTCCGCGCAGATTTGACGCCCGACGGCTTGCACCCTGCTCTTCGCGGCAAAAAAATAATCGGCGAAAAAATTTCCGACTATCTCAAGAAAAATTTTCGGTGATTTACTCGCAAAAAAATAAAGGTTCATTACAGTTTTAATTGCAATGAACCTTTTTTTATCTGAAAAATTTTTTATTCTTCGGTTGATTCAGCACCTTTATCGACAACGGTTAATTCACGATAGCGAGCCATGCCGGTGCCCGCGGGAATTAATTTGCCGATAATGACATTTTCCTTCAGCCCGATAAGCGGATCGATTTTACCTTTTATGGCGGCGTCGGTAAGAACTCTTGTCGTTTCCTGGAAACTTGCCGCGCTGAGGAAAGAATCCGTCGCGAGGGAAGCCTTGGTAATGCCCAGAAGAATCGGTTTTGCGACGGCGGGGGCTCTATCTTCTTCTATAGCTTTGGTATTTGCCGCCTCGAAAATATTCATGTCGACAAATTCGCCGGGCAAAAATTCGGTTGAGCCGCTGTCTTCGATCTTCACTTTGTGCAACATTTGGCGGACCATTACTTCGATATGTTTGTCGTTGATCTCGACACCCTGCGACTTGTAGACTTTTTGGACCTCTTTGACGAGATAGCGGTGGGTTTCTTTTAATCCGCAGATGCGAAGAATGTCGTGCGGGTTTTTCGCGCCGTCCGTGATGTTGTCGCCCGCTGTGATTCGGTCGCCTTCTTTCACTCGCGGTTGGATTCCATAGGGGATCGTGTATTCTCGCGATTGCTCATTCTCTGGGTCCGTCGGTCTTATTACTATCGTGCGTAGATTGTTCTTGTCCGGCTCTCCATACTCTACTACGCCGCTTATTTCTGCGATTATCGCGTTGTTTTTTGGCTTGCGCGCTTCAAACAACTCCTCGACCCTCGGCAAGCCTTGGGTGATATCGCCGCCCGCTACGCCGCCTGTATGAAACGTTCGCATTGTCAGTTGCGTTCCAGGCTCTCCTATACTCTGCGCCGCTATTATTCCGACCGCCTCGCCGACTTCCACTTCCGTCCGATTTGCTAAATCCTGTCCATAGCATTTTATGCACACGCCCTGCGGGCTTTTGCACGTCAACACGCTACGAATAAGCACCTTTTCGCGCACCGCGCAGATTTTATCCGCCAGCTTATCATCGATATTTTCATTGATTCGCCCGATTATATTTCCCGCCTCGTCATAGACATTTTCCGCCAAATTTCGTCCGAGGATTCTGTCCTTTAGGCTTTCTATTACTCCGCGCGTGCCCTCGGTTATCGCTTCCACTTCGATTCCGCGCACTTTGTTGTTTCTTATGTGAAGTTCGGTCACGTCCTCATCGTCGAGCATAACGTCCAGGAGCTCGTGCGTTAGGTGCTCGCCCGCTTCTATAACCATGCCCGCGAAGGCCACTGGTCTGGCCAATTCCTTGCCCATGTGCTCGTGTATGAAGTCGTGGCGCAATTTTTCTCGCCGCGCTTCGTTTCTTGTGCCCAGCTTTATTTCCTCGGTGACGCGGCTGTGATTGGCCGCATTTGGCTCGGTTAAATTCGTTCCGCGCAGGAATATTTCAGTCGCGCCGCTTTCGCCCAGCGTTACCAGATTTTCTTCGTTTAGGACGGTATCCTGCGCCAGCTTAAGTTCGCCGGTTTCGCTATTGAACACGTCCGCCGCCACTACGCGCCCCATTAACACTTCGCTTAATATTTCTAGCGCGTCGAAGGTATCTTCCGCCAGCAACGCCCGCTCCAGAAGTAGATTTAGCGTGCTTATGTCGCAATCTTCTTCGCGGACTATGACGTCCTGTGCTACGTCGACGAGCCGCCGCGTCAGATAGCCGCTGTCGGCAGTTCTTAGTGCCGTATCCGCCAGACCCTTGCGCGCTCCGTGGCTGCTTATGAAATAGTCGCTGACGCTTAGACCTTCGCGGAAATTCGCTGTGATAGGCAGGTCGATTATCTTGCCGCTCGGATCCGCCATTAAACCGCGCATGCCGGCCAGTTGTCTCATCTGCTGTTTATTGCCGCGTGCGCCGCTGTCGCTCATCATGTATATAGGATTGAATTCGTCCATATTTTCCATCATCGCGTCGGCCACTTCCTCGGTCGCCTCATTCCACAGGGCGCAAACCTTGTCGTAGCGTTCGCGCTCGGTTAATATCCCGCGGTTGTAATAAGCCTCTATCTTCTTAACCTTATCAGTAGTGCGAGCAATTATCTCGTGTTTTTTAGGCGGCACAATGACATCGGAAATCGCAACCGTCATACCGGCAATACAGGCGAAGTGATAGCCCAATTTCTTAACTTCGTCAATGACCTCGGCGGTGCGAGTGGCACCGAAGGCGTTAAAGCAATTCGCTACCAATTTCCCCAGGGCTTTTTTATTCATTACTTCGCCCAAAATCCACTCTTCGCCTTCCTTATGATAATATCTCAATTCCGGCGGCAGTTTCTCGTTAAAAATCATCCGCCCCACGGACGTTTTTGCCATTATATATTCTGTTTGTGAATCTAGCTGTTCAACTACGAATGCGGGCAATCGCTCCCGACCTATTCTCACGTTTATTTCTGCTTGCAAATCCAAATCGTGCTGATTATAAGCCATCAAAGCTTCTTCAATGCCTATGAAAAACTTCCCTACGCCTTTGACGGCTCGTTGTGGGGTGGGCTTGCGCAGTTTAGTTAAGTAATATGTCCCCAGCACCATGTCTTGAGTCGGAACTATTATCGGCTTGCCGTCCTTGGGTGCTAAGATATGATTGGCCGCCAACATCAGCACCCTTGCTTCTGCCTGCGCCTCGGCTGATAGTGGCAGATGAATCGCCATTTGGTCGCCGTCGAAGTCTGCATTATAAGCTGTGCATGCTAAGGGGTGCAATTTCAGTGCGCGACCTTCGGTTAAAACCGGCTCGAAAGCCTGAATGCCCAATCTATGTAGTGTCGGGGCGCGATTCAATAGCACGGGGTGTTCTTTTATTACTTCTTCCAACACTTCCCACACTTCTGCGTTTGCTCTATCCACCTTTTTTTTAGCTGCTTTTATCGTCAAGTTTGAATCTGCGCTTAGCTTTTTCATGACGAAGGGCTTAAACAATTCCAAAGCCATTTCCTTAGGTAGTCCGCACTGGTGCAATTTCAATTCTGGACCTACAACAATCACTGAGCGACCGCTGTAATCGACTCTTTTGCCCAACAGATTCTGTCTAAACCTTCCTTGCTTACCTTTTAGCATATCGGACAGGCTTTTTAGTGGTCTATTGCCGGGGCCGGTTACAGGGCGACCTCTCCTACCGTTGTCAATTAATGCGTCGACCGCCTCTTGAAGCATTCTTTTTTCGTTTCTTACTATAATATCGGGAGCCTTCAACTTTAATAGCCTATTCAATCTATTGTTTCTGTTAATGACTCTCCTATATAGGTCGTTTAGGTCGCTGGTTGCGAAGCGGCCACCGTCTAATTGAACCATGGGTCGCAATTCGGGCGGGATCACCGGTATCACGGTTAATATCATCCATTCCGGCCTATTCCCGCTCTTCCTGAATGCCTCCACTACTTCCAATCGTCTTATCGCCCTGATTCTTTTCTGGCCGTTTGATGAATGCAACTCTTCCCTCAGTTCTGCCGCCAGCATATCCAAATCTGTCTCTGCTAATAACTGTTGAATTGCCTCTGCACCCATGCCTACCCTAAAGGCCCCGCGTCCGTATTCTTCTTTTTTGTATCTATATTGCCCCTCTGTCAATAGTTCCTTCTTCTTCATATCGGTCATTCCGGGTTCCAATACCACATATGCAGCAAAATAGAGCACTCTTTCCAGTGCCCTCGGTGACATATCCAATAATAAACCCATTCTGCTCGGTATACCCTTGAAATACCATATATGACTCACTGGGGCCGCCAATTCTATATGCCCCATTCGCTCCCGTCGCACCTTCGCCCGCGTCACTTCCACTCCGCAGCGGTCGCATATCGTCCCTTTGTACCGCACTCGCTTATATTTCCCGCAGTGACACTCCCAATCCCGCGTCGGCCCAAATATCCTCTCACAAAACAGCCCATCGCGCTCTGGTTTCAGTGTTCGATAGTTAATCGTCTCCGGTTTCTTAACCTCTCCATACGACCACTCGCGAATTTTTTCTGGCGAAGCAAGTCCTATTCGCATAGAGTCGAAAATATTAACGTCAAGCATATTTAAACCTCCTCGTCGTCGTCGCGCTTGAAACGAGTAATGGAATTAATATCATCAGAAAAATTTTCCTCGTCTTCGGGCGGCTTATCAATTTCACTGGGATCAAAATTTAAATCGCTGTTGGAAAGATCGTCCAAATCGCCGAGGTTTTGTAATTGCTTATCAATTTCTTCGTCAGACAATTCCGGCTCGGTCTCGTCGGGATTAATATCGTCGTCGGGGTTAATTTCGTCCTGCGGAGGATTAATCACGTGGTTATCGAAGTTGCCGACCTCAACGCCCATATCGTCGGCTTTTTTGCGGATAGTGGCGGGGTCGTCATCGTCGTCGTCGTGAATGATGACTTCGCTTGAATCGGGGCGCAGAACGCGAATATCCAGACCGATAGATTGCAATTCTTTTATAAGAACCTTGAAGGATTCGGGGACGCCCGGTTCAGGAATATTTTGGCCTTTAACGATAGCTTCGTAAGCTTTAACGCGGCCAACAACGTCGTCGGATTTAACGGTAAGAATCTCCTGCAAAGTAAAAGCTGCGCCGTAAGCTTCCAGAGCCCAAACTTCCATTTCGCCAAACCTCTGACCGCCGAATTGAGCTTTTCCGCCAAGAGGTTGTTGAGTGACGAGGGAATAAGGCCCAGTGGAGCGGGCGTGAATTTTATCGTCAACCAGGTGGTGAAGTTTAAGCATATAAACACAGCCAACAGTGACGCGATTTTCAAAAGGCTCACCGGTTCTTCCGTCGAAAAGAATAGTTTTGCCGTCCTGGTCAAGGCGAGCAAGTTTAATAGTAGCGGCAATATCCTCTTCGCGCGCGCCGTCGAAAACAGGGGTAGCGATATTAAGACCGGCGATAGCAGGGACGGGCAAACCAAAATTATCAAGGTCAAAACCGAAATCTCTCAGATCCTTTTCAATGGAGTCGTCCTTAGAATTAATGCGGATACCGATTTGGCGAACAGCCATGCCCAAGTGAGTTTCAAGAACTTGGCCAATATTCATTCTAGAGGGAACGCCCAGAGGATTCAGAACAATATCAACAGGAGTGCCGTCAGGCAGGAAAGGCATATCTTCTTGGCGGCGGATTTCAGAGACGACGCCTTTATTACCGTGTCTACCGGACATTTTATCGCCCACAGAGATTTTTCTTTTTTGAGCGATATATACGCGGACTTGTTTATTAACGCCTGGAGCCATTTCGTCATTATTATCCCTAGTGAAAACAGAAACGGCAACAACCTTACCAGCTTCGCCATGGGGGACGCGCAAAGAAGTATCTCTCACTTCTCTGGCTTTTTCGCCGAAAATGGCGCGGAGCAATCTTTCTTCAGCAGTTAATTCAGTTTCGCCCTTGGGAGTAACTTTGCCAACCAGAATATCACCGGTGCGCACGTCAGAACCAATAGCGATAATACCCTCAGAGTCAAGGTTAGTAAGGGAATCTTCCGCGACGTTGGGGATATCGCGAGTGACTTCTTCAGGACCAAGTTTAGTATCGCGCGCGTCGCATTGATATTCTTCAATATGAATGGAAGTAAAGATATCTTTTTTTAACAGGTTATCAGATAATAAAATAGCGTCTTCGTAGTTGAAGCCTTCCCAAGGCATATAGGCAACAATGATATTAAACCCCAGAGCGAGTTCGCCAAAAGAAGTAGCGGGCCCGTCGGCAATGGGTTGGTTTTTAAGAATAAAATCGCCTTCCTTTACAATGGGAATTTGGTTAATGCAAGTGCCTTGATTGGAGCGGACGAATTTTTGTAGGCGATAGAGGGAAGTAGTATCATCGTCATTAGTAATAGCAATAGAATTGGCGTCAACATAAGAAACGATTCCGGATTTTTTAGCAAGAATCATAACGCCGGAATCTGCGGCGGCTTTAGCTTCCATGCCGGTGCCAACCAAAGGAGCTTGAGTCCTAAGTAAAGGTACGGCTTGGCGTTGCATATTCGCGCCCATAAGAGCGCGATTAGCATCGTCGTTTTCAAGGAAGGGAATAAGAGCGGTGGCAATGGAAACGACTTGCTTGGGAGAAACGTCCATAAGATTGACGTCTTCGCGCTTAACCTTAGTGGTTTCTTCATTCCTGCGGGCAGTGATTCTTTGGTTAATGAAAAAATCATTCTGATCCAGGGGTTCATTAGCCTGAGCAATAATCTGAGCTTCTTCTTCGTCAGCCGAAAGGTAAACGACATTATTGGTAACCTTCCTATTGACATGATCAACAATGCGATAAGGCGTTTCAATAAAACCGAATTGGTTCACCCTAGCGAAGTTAGAAAGGGAGCCAATTAAGCCGATATTAGGCCCTTCAGGCGTCTCAATGGGGCACATTCTTCCGTAGTGAGAGTTATGAACGTCGCGAACCTCAAACCCAGCGCGCTCTCTTGAAAGCCCCCCCGGACCCAGCGCGGATAATCTGCGTTTATGAGTTAATTCGGAAAGCGGGTTATGCTGATCCATGAATTGAGAAAGCTGAGAGGAGCCGAAGAATTCTTTAATGGCGGCAACGACGGGGCGAATGTTGATAAGATTTTGAGGAGTGACGATTTCAGGGTCTTGAGTAGTGAGTCTTTCGCGAACGACGCGTTCCATTCTTGTCAAGCCAATGCGGAATTGATTTTGAAGTAATTCGCCGACGGCGCGAACTCTTCTATTGCCCAGGTGGTCAATATCGTCGGTGAAAGCCTTGTTATCGAAAAGCGCGAAAATGTAGTTAATAGCGGCAAGAATATCGGCGCAGCAAAGAGTGCGATTCTCATGAATAGAAAGATTAGGAGCGCAAAGAATGGCAAAGTTGCCGGAATTGGATTTAATTTTAATTTTAATTGGATTGGCAAAGCCACGTCTGATATCGTCTTTTTTCAGGTTAAAAATCAAGTGATCAATATTATCAGGGATCGTATCAAGCATGTCTTTAGTAATGGTGACGTCTTTTTTTAATAGAAGTTCGCCGGAATCTAGGTTGAAAAGATCCTCTGCGAGAATTTTGCCCAGAATGCGACGTTTCCAACCTAGTTTTTTAGAAATTTTGTATCTGCCAACGGCGGCCAGGTCGTAACGTCTAGGATCAAAGAATTGGGAGTGAAGAAGAGAGGCGGCGTTATCAGCCGAGGGAGGTTCACCAGGGCGCAGACGGTTATAAATACCGATAAGAGCTTTTTCTTTATTATCTTCGTTATTTTTTTTATCCAAGTCAAGCATATCAACAAGAGCTTTAAAAGCGGCGGCAAGATTATTATTGGGTTCAATAAAGGATAGTATATCAAGAAGGAATTTAGAGTTGGAAAGGATATCAAATTTAGAATCTAAAGAGTAAAAAGCGTTGAAAAGAGTATCTAAATCGCGGAAATGTAAAAGTTCGGAAAGAATAGGGAATCTGGAATCGTCTCTCAAGTCTTGAGGAATTAATTCAGAATCCAAAGCCAAATCGTTAATTTTGGATTGAAGGAAGAATTTAACATCGAAAAGGTCAAGAATCTGCTCATTAGAAACGAAATCCAAAGCGCGAAGGAGGTAAGAAAGCGGCATTTTGCGAGTTCTATCGACGCGAACAGAAATAGAGGAATTAGAATCGGTCTCCAATTCGATCCATGCTCCGCGATTAGGAATGAGAGTAGCATTAAAAATCTTTTTACCGGATTGATCGAAAGATGAACTGTAATACGCGCCGGGCGAGCGCACAAGCTGAGAAACAATGACGCGTTCTGCGCCATTAATGATGAAAGTGCCGGTAGAGGTCATAATCGGGAAATCGCCAAAGAAAACCTCTTGTTCCTTGACTTCGCCCTTTTGTTTGTTAAGAAGCTTAACCCTCACTCTCACGGGCGCAGCGTAAGTGCCGTCGCGCTTTTTGCACTCCTCCAAGGAATATTTACATTCCCCAAAAGTAAAATTCTCAAAGAACAACTCCAAATTCCCGGTGAAATCGGTTATAGGAGAAATATCTTTGAAAATTTCCTTCAAACCCTCTCTTTTAAACCAATCGTAGGAGTTTCGCTGGATGTCGAGGAGATGGGGCATCTCCATGACTTCCTTAATTCGTGCGTAGCTGTACCGTGTTCCATTACCGGTTTGAACAGGATTAAACATTTAAAGCCGTCACTCCTTTTGTAAAGGGCAAGGGAAATGGGAAAAGGGAAAAGTCTTTTCCATACTTCTCCCTTCTCTTTTATCCCTTATCCTTAAATATAATGCGCGATTCAGGAAATGCCAATCAGACACGACGCGCAAAAATTTTCCATGTTATTGACAATTAGTAGCTTTGAATTTTATCTGTAAATAAATTTTTTGTCAAGTAGCAGGAAAAATTTTTGTGGTATAAAATTAAATCGTAGTTAAAGGAGGTCTGCGGAAAATGAAAATTGTTGTATTGGACGGCTACACGCTCAACCCCGGCGACTTGAGTTGGGAGGCGTTGGAAGCTTTAGGCGATTGCAAAATTTACGACCGCACGAGCTTGACTGACGATGCCGAAATTATTTCGCGAATCGGCGACGCGGAAATTGTTTTCACGAATAAGACGCCACTCACGAAAAAAATTCTCGACGCCTGCAGGATTAAGTTTATCGGCGTTTTGGCGACGGGTTATAACGTCGTTGACACTCAAGCGGCTAAGGAAAAAAATATTCCCGTGACGAATATTCCGACTTACGGCACGCAATCGGTTGCGCAATTTGCAATGGCTTTGCTTTTGGAAATTTGTCATCACGTCGCCCACCACAGCGCGGCGGTTCACGAGGGGCGTTGGGAAAGTTGTCCCGATTTTTGTTTCTGGGATTATCCGCTGATTGAGCTTGCCGGAAAAACTATGGGCATTATCGGCTACGGCAGAATAGGTCAGACAACAGGCAAACTCGCGCAGGCTTTCGGCATGAAAGTCATTGCGTTTGATTCAATGCGCGAAGTCGGCACCAAACTCGGCGATTGCTCCTTTGTCGCGCTTGACGAACTTTTTGCAACCGCGGACGTTATCGCTTTGCATTGTCCGCTGTTTCCTTCGACGCAGGGAATTATTTGCAAAGAAAATATCGCCAAAATGAAAGACGGCGTCATAATCCTAAACAACAGCCGCGGACCTTTGATCGTCGAAGAAGATTTGCGCGAGGCACTCGACAGCGGAAAGGTTTTGGCGGCGGGTATTGATGTTGTCTCAACCGAACCGATTAAAGGCGACAATCCTTTGCTCGGCGCGAAAAATTGTTTTATCACGCCGCATATTTCTTGGGCTCCGAAAGAATCGCGAGCGCGGCTCATGAACATTGCCGTTGAAAATCTCAAGGCTTTTCTCGCGGGTAAACCGATAAACGTCGTCAACAAGTGAAATGCGGCAAATAATTTTCCTCTTCCTTTTAGATTTGCTCATAAGCGGCGCGGTTGCGGCGTGGCTTTATTTCACGCGGGGAATTGACGCAGCATTTACAACGGGGCTTTCAATTTTTATTTCGCTTTCGCCGATTTGCTTTGTATTGGCGGAACCATTTGCGCTTTATCTTGCGGGGAAAAAATTTTCCAAAATCGAAGTGACTTTTAATAACCCCAACGCATTGAAAATCCTTTCGGAAGTCAACGTCGTCGCCTTGCCTTATAACAGAGTTTTGACTTGCAACGAATACTACATACGGGATTTGGTGACGGAAGGGCTTAAGCAGTCGGAGCTTTTGACAATGGCGGCGAGTGCCGAACGCGACGCGGAAAATATTATCGGGCGGACGATTTACAATGCGGCAGTGGCTCGCGGATTGAAACTTCAGAAGCCGACGGAGTTTAGAGAATTGCCGGGGCGCGGCGTCGAAGCTAAAATCCACGGAACGATTGTCCGCGTCGGGAGTCCGGGTTGGCTTATCAATTTGGGCGTATCGGCGAGTATAAATTTCCGCACGAAAATAGATCAGTTGCTGGTCAAGGGCAAAACGACTTTGCTTGTGTGCACGGGCAGAGCGGCTCGCGGAATTATATCGCTCAAGGACGAAATTAACGAAGACGCGAAAATTTTTTTGACGGCGTTAAGCACAAAAAAAATCGAGACGCTGCTTTTGACAGCTCAACCGAAAAAAATGGCGTATCGTATCGCAAAAGATTTTCCGCTTGACCATATCCGCACAAACCTCACGCCCGAAGGTAAAGCGCGCGAAATTCAGATTTTTAGAGCGCGTGGAAAAATCGTTGCGGCGGTCGGGACGGATTTACAAGACTTATCTGCGCTGACTCAAGCCGACGTATCATTTTTATTGGCGGGCGGCTCGCTCAATCCCGAAGAGTTGCAAGATAAAAAAATTGATTTTGAAATCCCGACGCTTGAAAGTTTTTTGACAGTCCGAGAAATTTCTTGCAAGGTCGCCAAAGTTTTAAAAGTCAATCGTCTGCTGGCGTTGTTGTCGTGGATAATTTTGGTGCCGCTCGCATTTTTATCCGCGCTTGAAAATCCGCCGATAACTTTCAATCCGATAATGGCGACAATGGGCGTTGCGATTTTCGCCTTGATAATCTCAGCTAATTCACTGCGAACAAAGTAAAAAATTTAACCGCTCGACTTCTGTCAAGCGGCTATTTTTGTGTTATAATTTCTATATCAAAAATAGGAGGGAATTTTATGGAAGCATTGCACGGCGTGATTAATGAGATCAATAATTTTTTGTGGACTTACGTTATAATTATCGCGCTTATTGGTTCGGGAATTATTTACACGTTCAGAACGAAATTTGTTCAGTTGCGCCTGCTCGGCGAAATGGTTAAGCTGATTTTCGGGAGCGCGGGACAAAAAACTACGGGCAAGGAAATCAGCGGCTTTCAGGCGTTTTGCGTCTCTACGGCGTCGCGTGTTGGCGTCGGCAACATTGCGGGCGTTGCCATTGCGATTGTCACGGGCGGACCCGGCGCGGTCTTTTGGATGTGGTTAATTGCCTTTATCGGTTGCGCGACAGGTTTTGTCGAAAGTACTCTCGCGCAGATTTACAAATTGCCCAGGGGCGACGGCGCATTTTTCGGCGGTCCCGCCTATTACATGAAAAACGCGCTCCACATGTCGGGCTTGGCAAAACTTTTCGCGATTTTAATTTCCGTGACATTCGGTTGGATTTACGTTTCTGTTCAGGCAAATACAATCGTCGGCGCGGTTGAAACGGCTTTCGGCATTGACCACGCAATAACGGCGTTTGCAGTCGCAATTTTAACGGCTCTGGTAATTTTCGGTGGCGTAACGCGAATTGCAAAATTTGCCGAAATGCTCGTGCCGTCAATGGCGGGGCTTTATCTTGCGGCGGCTGTGATAATAATCTTTATGAACATTGACAAAGTGCCGGCTATGTTCGCGCTTATCATTCACGACGCCTTCAATCCTCAAGCGGCGGTCGGCGGCGGTTTCGGCGCAGTCTTCATGACGGGTGTACGTCGCGGCTTATTCTCTAACGAGGCGGGCGAAGGTTCCGTCCCCAACGCGGCGGCAACGGCAACCGGTAAACACCCTGTGCGCCAGGGCTTGATTCAAAGTTTTGGCGTGTACGTGGACACTTGGCTTGTATGTTCCGCGACGGCTTTTTCTGTTTTGCTTACGGGCGAATATGTAATCGGCGGAGAATTGACAGGCGTTTCACTCGTCCAGATGTCTTTAGCTAGCGTCTTTGGAACTTACGCGCCGCACGTCCTTGCCGTCATAGTTTTCTTATTTGCGTTTAGTTCAATCGTCGGCAATTATTTTTACGGAGAAATTAATATCGCATTTTTCGAGGGCGATGAATCGGGATTTTTGCCCAGTTCGGTTGCTCGCCACGCAATGAATCTTTTCCGCGTAGGTGTCGTGGCTATGGTTTTGGTTGGAAGTTTCGCGGAGCTCGGTCTTGTTTGGGACGCCGCGGATTTATTTATGGGTTTCCTCTGCTTGACGAACCTTTATGCTGTCGCTCGTCTTTGCAAGTATTCGTTAATTGTGCTTGACGATTATGTATCGCAAAAAAATCGCGGCGTTGAAGAGCCTGTCTTTGACCCAAATATTATGTCGAATAAAGAAGGCGTTCACGCATGGGGCATCGACGATAAAAAATAAATCTCGGCGATAATAGGAGAAATAATCGGCGAGTCATAAAATTTTTCAGGCAAATGTATTCAATATATCATCTAAAAATTTCTTGACACACGGCGGTTGTTGTGATAACCTACGCAAGGTTTTTGGAATAAGAAGTATTGGAGCAGTACCCAAGTCGGTGAAGGGGACGGTTTGCTAAACCGTTAGGCTCGAAAGGGCGCGGAGGTTCAAGTCCTCTCTGCTCCGCCATAAGAAAATAATTACGCTCTTCAATGAGCGGTTGAAAAAATCGTCGTGCGGAGTAAGTCCGTGCGGCGATTTAAAGTTTAAGGAGGTTTTTTGTTAATGGCAAAAGTTAATGAAAATTATTTAAAGCTCCCTGGCAGTTATCTTTTCTCTGAGGTCGGCAAACGCGCCGCCAAATTCCAAAAAGAAAATCCCGACGCGAAAATAATTCGTCTGGGTATCGGCGATGTGACGCGCCCGCTCCCGCAAGTTTGTATTGACGCAATGAAACGCGCCGCCGACGAAATGGGCAAAGTCGAAACTTTCCGCGGCTACGGTCCCGAACAGGGCTATAGTTTCCTGCGCGAGAAAATAGCCGATTTCAACTACACGCGGCGCGGACTCAAAGTCAGCGCGGACGAAATTTTTATCAGTGACGGCTCGAAGTGCGACTGCGGCAATATTCAAGAGATTTTCGCGCTTGACAGCAAAATCGCAATCGGAGATCCCGTATATCCCGTTTATTTGGACAGCAACGTCATGGCGGGGCGCACGGGCAATTTGAAAGCCGACGGACATTTTGAGGGCGTAGTTTATCTGCCCTGCACCGCTGAAAATAATTTCGCGCCGATGCCGCCCGCCGAGAAGGTCGACATTGTTTATCTTTGCTCGCCGAACAACCCGACCGGCACTGTTATCGATAA
The DNA here is from genome assembly GCA_946536825.1 of uncultured Selenomonadales bacterium. Lineage (GTDB taxonomy): Bacteria > Bacillota > Negativicutes > Selenomonadales > Selenomonadaceae > Quinella. The sequence continues at coordinate 20,819 of CAMNEX010000006.1, forward strand.
GCCCGCGCTGGAAAAATGGGTCGCCTACGCCAAAGAAAATGACGCCGTGATTTTATTCGACGCCGCCTATGCCGCTTACATTACCGAGGAAAATGTTCCGCGTTCGATTTACGAAATTGAAGGTGCTCGCGACGTTGCGATTGAGTTCCGCTCCTTCAGCAAAACGGCGGGCTTCACGGGCACGCGTTGCGGTTATATCGTTATCCCCGAAGGCTTAACCGGCACAACTTCGACGGGCGAGCGCGTTCCGTTCAAAAATCTCTGGGCGCGTCGTCACACGACAAAATTTAACGGCACGTCCTACATAACTCAGCGCGGCGCGGAGGCAATTTACTCCGACGAAGGTCAAGCGCAAATCAAGGAACTCATAACCTATTACCTTGAGAACGCAAGAATTATTCGCGAGAGTTTGGGCGCGGCGGGCTTGAAAACTTATGGCGGAGTCAATGCGCCGTATATCTGGCTTAAAACTCCCGACGATATGCCTTCAAGCTGGGATTTCTTCGACAAGCTCCTGCGCACAAAACACATCATCGGGACGCCCGGTGCGGGCTTCGGTCCTTGCGGCGAAGGTTATCTGCGCCTAACTTCTTTCAACAGCAGAGAAAATACAATCGAGGCTTGCGAGAGACTTAAAACTTTTTCCTGATAAGCGAAGCAAACGATTAAAATTTTTGTAACAGCGGCGAAAAGTCCTGTTGCAAAATTTTTTTTTATTAATGCGGCTTTAACGGAGGTATGGTAAATTTTTTTAAAAAGGAGGCGTGATTGAAATGAAGTTGTCGAAAATTTTATCAGCTGTCGCGGCGGCGTCAATTCTGCTGACAGCGGGCGCAATCGTCACTGCCGCGCCTAATTTTATCGAAGGCGTTGACTGGGCAAAAAAAGTTATCACAGTGACGGGCGAAGGCGTTGTTCCGCCAAATACTGTCAACCGCACACAGGCAAAGGGTTTGGCGTCCAAAGCGGCGACGGCGGACGCTTATCGCAAAATTGCCGAGGTCGTCAACGGCGTGCGCGTCGAGGGTGAAATAACTGTCGAGAAAATGATAACGACTCAGGACAAAGTTAAAATGCGCGTCGACGCGACAATTACAGGCGCGAAAATTATCGACGAAAGTTTTTTAAGTGACGGCGGTTATCGCGTGACAATGCAAGTGCCGCTTTTCGGCGTGTCGAATTCTTTGGCGGGAGCCGTCTTTGAAAAAAATTCAACAGTCGAGCCTTTCCCCGACCCCGTCTTTGAAATTGCGCCGAGCGTCCAAAATTACAATTCCTCAACGCCCTTGCAACGCAGATTAGAAATTGTTTCGCAAGCAAAGGTAGCGGAAGAAAAATTCACTCCGCCGACGTCTTACAGGTCGCCGCTCTCAAGGTTGTCAGTTCCAACGCTGAACACTTTGAACTTGCAAAATTTGCAATCGAACGCCTTGACTGTACAGGAACCGATTTACCGCCCTGCGCCCGTTTCCAATCCTCAAAATCCTTATCGCATGCAGAAAAAATCCGTTAAAGAATACGCTTCATTTGCGCAAGGCGATTATACCGGCTTGATTGTCGACTGCAGAGGCTTGGGGCTTGAGCCCGTCATGAGCCCCGTTATAAAAAACAGCAACGGCACGAAAATTTACGGACATAAAAATCTTGACTACGACAGAATTATTCGCGAGGGCATGGCGGCTTACGTTGACGATCCCGAAAATGCCGACCGCGCAGGCTCCAATCCACTTGTCGTCAAGGCGCAGGCGTTGGAAAATTTCAACAGCAATCCCGTCGTGGCAATTTCCGACTCGAACCGCATTTTAATTGAAAATTACGCGACGCATTTTCTTAAAGATTTAAAAGTTGTCTTCCTGTTCGATTAAAAATTTTTCGCAAAAAAAATCCTCCGCGACTTTTGCGGGGGATAATTTTTTGCATTAAGAAATAAAATTTTTTCTAAAAATTCTTGCAAACCGCTTTATATCTGTGCTAAAATGCGTTTGGTATTTTCGGAGGGAATTTTTTCCCCGGCAATTTGTTTATTTTATTTTTTGGGAGGTATGCTAAATGCCGTTAATCACAACTAAAGCTATGTTTAAGAAAGCCCACGAGGGTGGCTTCGCTATTGGCGCGTTCAATGTCAACAATATGGAAATCGTTCAGGGTATCACGAGCGCGGCAGGCGAGCTCAATTCGCCTGTTATCCTGCAAGTTTCAAAAGGCGCACGCGCTTACGCTAACCATGCTTATCTCGTCCATCTCGTCAAGGCAGCACTCGAAATTAATGATATTCCGATTGCTCTGCACCTCGATCACGGTCCCGACTTCGCTACCTGCAAAGCTTGCATCGACGGCGGCTTTACTTCCGTTATGTTCGACGGCTCGCACTATCCCTTTGCAGAAAACATTGAGAAGACCAAAGAAGTTGTCGAATATGCTCATGCACACGGCGTAGTTGTTGAGGCTGAACTCGGTCAGCTCGCAGGCGTTGAAGACGAAGTCAGCGTTGACGCCGACAAAGCTCATTACACCAAACCCGAAGAAGTTTTTGAGTTCGTTGAAAAGACCGGTTGCGATTCTTTGGCTATTGCCATCGGCACTTCGCACGGCGCATTCAAATTCACGCCCGAACAGTGCACCCGCAATCCCGAAACCGGCGTTCTTGAACCGCCCGAACTTCGCTTTGATATTCTCGAAGAAATCGAAAAGAAAATCCCTGGCTTCCCGATTGTTCTTCACGGCGCATCTTCCGTTATTCCGAAGTACGTTAAAATCATCAACGACAACGGCGGCGCACTTAAAGACGCTGTCGGCATTCCCGAAGCACAGTTGCGCAAAGCGGCTCGCTCCGCAGTCTGCAAGATTAACGTCGACTCCGACCTCCGCCTTGCCATGACCGCCGGTATCCGTGAACACTTCAATCAATATCCCGATCATTTTGACCCGCGTCAATATCTCGCACCCGCTCGCGCATATATCAAAGAACTCGTTGCGCACAAGATTAAAGAAGTTCTCGGCTCCGAAGGCTCCGCACCCGCGATTTTGGAACTTGCAAAAGAATTAAAGTAAAATATTTTTAGTCTCAAATAAAAAACCGCTCTCAAATTTCGAGGGCGGTTTTTTTTATTAAAAATTAAGAATGAAGGAAGAAAAAATTTTTCGTCGAAAGGTTAGCGCGTGAAAAATATTTAGGAGGAAAAAAATTTTGGATACTTTTGAAATGGAACTCGGCGGCAGAAAATTAATCGTCGAACACGGCAAAATGGCGAAGCAGGCAAACGGCGCAGTCCTCGTTCGCTACGGCGACACGGCAGTTTTGGTTGCGGCGACAATGTCTGCCGAGCCCCGCGAAGGCGTCGACTTCTTCCCGCTGACTGTCGATTACGAAGAGAAAATGTATTCGGCAGGAAAAATCCCCGGCGGATTCATTAAGCGCGAGGGTCGTCCGCAAACCAGCGCGATTTTGAAAAGCAGATTGATTGACAGACCGATTCGACCGCTTTTTCCCGACGGCTTTCGCAATGACGTGCAGATTATCGCGACGGTGATTTGTTTCGACGAAGACAACGCGCCCGAAATTGCCGGCATGATTGGCGCGAGTTGTGCGCTGTGCGTTTCGGATATTCCTTTCGGCGGTCCGATTGCGGGAGTCCACGTCGGGCGCATCGACGGCGAATTTATTATCAATCCGACTAAGGAACAAATGGACGTTTCCGAAATGGATTTAATCGTCGCGGGCTCGCGTGATGCCGTCATGATGGTTGAGGCGGGCGTCAACGAATTGCCCGAAGAAATTGTTTTGGAAGCGATTCTTTTCGGGCACGAGGAAATTAAAAAAATTGTCGCCTTCCAAGAAGAGATAAAAGCCGCGGTCGGCAAGGAGAAAAAAGAAGTCAAACTCTTCATGCCGAACGAAGAAATTGACGCGGCTGTTCGCGAAGTTGCAACGGAAAAAATCGACACGGTTATAAGGAACCCCGATAAGTTAGCTCGCGAGGCGGCTCTTGACGCGGTTAAAGCCGAAGTTGTCGAAGCTCTTGCCGAAAAATTTCCCGCCGAAAATTATCCCGACGCGGAAAAAGAAATCGGCGCGGTGTTTTATAAATTGGAAAAGGAAATCGTCCGCAAAATGATAACGCATGAAAAAATTCGTCCCGACGGTCGCGAATTGGAAGAAGTTCGTCCGGTCACTTGTGAAGTCGGACTTTTTGCGCGGACGCACGGCTCCGGACTTTTCACCCGCGGACAGACGCAGGTTTTGACAATTACGACGCTTGGCGCAATCGGCGACGAACAAATTATTGACGGACTTGAGCCCGAATACACGAAACATTATTTGCACCATTACAATTTCCCCGGCTATAGCGTCGGCGAGGCGCGACCTGCGCGGAGTCCGGGTCGTCGGGAAATCGGGCACGGGGCTTTGGCGGAACGCGCTTTAATTCCGGTTATCCCGTCGATTGAAGATTTTCCCTACACGATTCGCCTTGTCTCGGAGGTTTTGGAAAGCAACGGCTCCAGTTCAATGGGCAGTGTTTGCGGCAGTACTTTAAGCCTTATGCAGGCGGGCGTCCCGATTAAACGTCCTGTCAGCGGCGTGGCAATGGGGCTCGTCAAGGACGGCGACGCGCACACGATTTTAACCGATATTCAGGGCATGGAGGACGCGCTCGGCGATATGGACTTCAAAGTTGCGGGCACAACCGAGGGCGTCACGGCGATTCAAATGGATATAAAAGTCGCGGGTATTTCGCGTGAAATTTTGAGCGACGCATTGGCACAGGCGAAACGCGGCAGAACTTTTATTTTAGGCAAAATGCTTGAAGTTATCAGCGAACCCGCGCCCGATTTATCGCCCTATGCGCCGCGTGTCAGAACGATTAAAGTTCCTGTCGATAAAATTCGCGAAGTTATCGGCACGGGCGGCAAAATGGTTAATAGAATTATCGAAGAAACGGGCGTTGAAGTCGACATTCACGACGACGGAAATGTTTTCGTCACTTCGCGCAACGTCGAGGGCATTGACCGCGCAATTCAAATGATTGAAGAAATTATCCACGAAGTTAAAGTCGGCGAAGTTTTCGAGGGAACTGTTACCAGGATTATGCCGACGGGCGCGTTTTTGGAAATTTTAATCGGCAAGGAAGCCATGTGTCATATTTCGCAACTGTCCGATAAGCGAGTTGCGACGGTTGAAGACGCAGTTAAAATCGGCGACAAACTCACGGTTAAAGTTACCGAGATTGACGAAAAAGGCAGAATCAATATCAGTCATCGCGTACTTTTGGAAGGCGAAACGCCGCGCCCGCCGAAAACTTCCGACAGACCCAGAACGTATGATAAGCCCAGGAATTTTGGCGGCGGCGGTAATTTTGGCGGCTCAAGTTCGAGAAATGCAGATCGCCCGCGCAATGACAGACAGAAAAATTACGACCGCCCGCACAGTGAATCAAGGACGATTAAAGATTTTAAGGATTTGAAAAATTCTCGTGACGGACGGCGCAGACGCGACAGATAAAATGTTTAAGAAATTTTTATCGGCAACAAAATTTTTGTCGGCGAAAATCTCTGCGGAGATTAAATCTTTTGCGGAAGACGAAAAGCCCGCGTGGATAATTTTCGTCGGGATTTTGTTCGGGATAAGATTAATTTTGGGAAGAATGGCGGATTGTCATTTCTTCCCAATGGCTTATCACGACGAAGCACTGATGATAAACTACGCGGATTTCAAAGGGCACTTTTGGACGCAAGAACTCCCACAAAAAGATTTACTCGTCAAGGATATGGGATTCCCGACAATTTTATTTTTCTTGAAAGTCAGCGGCATGGTTTATACCGACCTGCTGGCGATTCTTTGGTTTGCGGCGGCATTGCTCACGGTAAAATTATTTCGCGACTTGCGGGCGGAAAAAAACTTTTTATTCGACGCGCTTATCTTTGTGTTCGTGCTGTTCACTCCCGCCGCCTTCGATTTGAATATCGGAACAAAAATTTATCGCAACGCCGCCTTGACGCCGCTTTATTTTATCGTCCTCGTGATGACGGCGATAATTTTTGCGCGGCATTTTATCAAAGAAAAAATCGACCCGCGCAGATTTTTTTTGTTCAATTTAATTTTCGGCGTCGTCTTCACGCTGACTTTTTATGTTAAAGAAGACGGAAATTGGCTCCTGCTGTGCTTAATCGCCGCGTCGATTGTTTGCTTGATAAAAATTCTTTCGGACGGCGAAAAAATTCTCCCGCGAGTGGCAATTTTGCTTTTGCCACTTTTTATTTTTGTTGGCGGGACTGTCACTTATAAAGCTGTCAACAAAATATTTTTCGGCGTGTATCTGATAAACAATCGAACGGAAGGCGAGCTAGGAAATTTTCTTAAGCAGGTTTACAAAATAAAATCCGACAATCGCACCGCGCTTTATTGGGCTCCGCCAGACGCCATTGCAAAAGCCTTTGACGCCTCCGAAACTCTGCGCGGAAATAAAAATCTGCGCGAAAAAATTTTTCATACACCCTGGTTCGGCGGCGACATAGAAAAAACTCCGATTCGCGGCGATTTTCTCGGCTGGATTATGTTGGCTGAACTTTACGAATCGGAAACTTGTAAAACTTTGTCGGAGCAGGAAGAATATCTGCACAAAGTCAACGCGGAATTGCAAGCGGCGTTTGACGCGGGAACTTTGCAACGCGATGAACGGATTCAAATTATTTCTTCCATGGGCGGCTTGACGACCCGCGAAATTTTTTCAATGGGCAAGCCGATTTTGCTTGAATACGCGATACACCTTGCGCCGCTTTATGGCTACAAACCCGGCGATTTTACTCAAAACGAAATGTACAAATTTGTTCCCGACTCCGACCCGCCCGACGCCGAATTTAAGGAGCACATGACTCACAAAGCCGCCAAGTATACCAATTTGAATTTTTATGCGGAAAATCCTCACGGCTCCGCGACGAACACTTTTATAAAAATAATTTTCGGCGTTTATTCCGTGATTCAAATTGTGCTGTTCATTGCGGCGGCTTTCGGAGTGATTTGGAGTCTTCGCGAAATTATTCGGCGCAAAAAAATTTTTTCTTCCGGCGAATACCTAACATTGACGCTTGCATTGGGCAGCTTGATTCTGTCGGTTGTTTACGCCTTTGCGATTGCGTGGTTCAGCGGTTTTTTGATTATCGGCATCCCGACTTGGGCGCAAATTTTCCCGCTGAAATATTACAGCACGGGGCTGATTCCAATGCTTATGATTTTTGAAATTTTCGGTACGTGTTTATTTTCTCGCCTGTGCAAATTGCGGCTTAGGAGATTTTAAAATGTTAAACAGATTTTTATCGGCGTTAAAAAATTTAACTGCGAAAGCGTCCGCCGCGATAATTCGCCTGCTGAAAAATGAAAATCCCGCGCTGATAATTTTAATGGGCATTTTATTTGCATTTCGGCTGTGGCTTGGGCGGATAATCGGCTGTCGTTTCGCGCCGGAGCAATATTACGACGACACGATACTTTTGCACTACGCGGATT
>CAMNEX010000007.1 GCA_946536825.1 uncultured Selenomonadales bacterium
ACTTGGCTCAGCTACGAATGACACAAAAAAAGCCTCCTGAAGTAAAATTCTTCGGGAGGTTTTTTAATGAAAATTTTTTTATCTGCCGGCAATGGAAATATCCGCCTCAAACATTCTGTTCCACGGAAAACGAACTCTTATATCGTCGTTGCCCGTGAACCTCGGCAAATTTTTCTGCGCGAAATTTATAAGCAAATCCTCGCAGTTTTCGGCGGCGAAATAAATCTTGTCATTTAAAAATTCGTAGCGACCGTCGCCCGCAATCCAATTTAACCGATGCGCACCGACGCTCCTGACGTTTGCTTGATAAGCCCAATCGTCAAGATAGCGACGCAAAAGCAATTCATCAACGGAAGTATCTTTCATGCGTGTCGATAAAATTCCCGTGCCGAGCGCAAAGCCCATTGAATTAGTCGGAGTGTTCCAACCGGAATAGGCTTGAATTTTAAAGAGTAAACCACGCTGCCTCAGCTGATTCATAAGCGCGTTATCCGAGCCATTCGCAAAGGCAACGTCGGCAACGATAACTTTCCGCCCGTCGTTTACATAATTCTGAACAATGTCGGCAAAAAAATCCGTGCTTGCGCGAGCCGTGCCATTATTTATCGCGTTATCCGCCTCGAAAGTTCTGCCGTCGGGATTGGTGTTGACCGCCAAAATTAAATCTGCGCGGCTTTCTTCTTCCGTTAAAGTTGCGCCGGTTGCCTTTATCGCCGCATTAATTGAATCGTCAAGCAATTCATCTGAATAGGCGGGAACTGTCCCGCCACCGCGCCCGCGATTGTATCTGACAAAAATTTTCGGCGAAGTTTCTTCCTTTTTATTAACCGCCCGCGTCAACAGCACAAGTCCAATCTCGTCAATGCCCGCCGTCGTTATGTATTTATCCCGACCAATATTTCTGCCATATTCCAAAAGCTTGCGCCCTTCGTTGTGCGTTTGGGAATAGGGCGCGTTGTCGTCGCGACCGAGCAAAAGATAATCAAAAGTTTTATTGCGAGCGTAGTCGATTAATTTTTTGTTCGCATTAAAATTTTTTTCGCGCCGCCCCATCCAATCTTCTATTGCCTTTGTCGGGATAAGCCGTTGCAGAAAATTAAATTCCTTAATCTCGCGCTGCGTCAAGCCTTCCAATTCTTTCTTGTCTACCAGTTCTGTTAAGCGGAAAATATTTGCGCCGTAATAGCGATAATAATCCGGCTCCTCGTAGCCCGACGCCAGACCCGTGCGCGGCGTGCGCATTATCGAGCCGAAAACATACAGCGGGATTTTTTTATGCTTATTGCGAAACTCCGTAAATAAATCCGCCCGCGCTAAAATTTCGTCGCCGTCATATTCATGCTTGCGCGAGCCGACCAAACTCCCGTAAAGTAGCGCGTCCGAGGAAATGACTGCGGCGGTTATATCTTTTGTCGCATTTTTATTCAGCCAATCCCAAAGTAAATCGGGATCGCCCAAATTTTCGCGATTGCCTAAAAGTTCTTCGGGCGGCGAAACGACTATCCAGCCCGCCTTTTCCAAAATCTCAATCGTCTGCTTTGTGACAATCGGGCGGCTGTCGTGCGGGATATATAAAACTTTTTCCTGTTGCTTTTTCTTTTTTGCCGCGCAGTCATTCGCCCCCGCGCAGATTAAAATCATAAGTACAAGGAAACTTGCCGTCAACCGCGCTAAAAATTTCTTTTTGATAATATCACGCTCCAAATTATTTTTTCTTCCGAGCGGCGCGAATTTCGCCCCATAAATCCCGCGCCCTGTCAAAAATTCGCGGCTCCAATTCTCTTACAGATTGGTCGTTCATAATTTGCGAAAGATAAATTGTCGTCTTTTTCTCGTCGCCGAGCCGATAATAAATCGCCGCTATAAGGTAAATTACCATGTTATCTGTCAAGGTATTAATCGGGAAATGTTCCGTCGCCAATGCCTCCTCATAACTTTCCGCCGCGAGTTTAAGAAAATCTTTTTCCTGAATGGTATCTTTCGCATCGCGAAAAATCCACGCCATTTGATGAAAATATTTCGCCCGCTTGGAGGCTTTGCCGCGCATAAACTCAAGGCATCTCAACGCTGCACTGAAAGAATTTATCGCTTCGTCGAGCGTGCGCTCGTCGGTGAAAGGCACTGCCATTTTTTTTGCGAGCAAAAATTCGCGCAGATTTTTCAAGTAACGGTCGGGGATTTTCGACGTGAAAGTTTTTTCGTCCGCCGCGAAGCCGCAATGTTCGCAAAGCCAAATCGTATAGTAGCATGTATTAAAATTCTCGTAGCGCGTGAAACCGTCCTCATCGTGGCTCAAAACTTTTATCCGCGAGCGCGTCTTGATAATTCGCGTAGTCTTTTCGCAGACGGGACAAATTTTTTTTACAACAAAAGTATTTTCAGGCATAACGTTACCTTTCAAAACTTAAAACTAAAACATCGTCGGGGCGGCAAACAGTCATCTCAAATATTTTTTGCAAAGTGCTTTAAGTTGAGGAGCCGCCGCCTCCGAAACGTAATCGGGCTTGAGCCGCCAACCCCAATTCGTACCGACCGTGCCGGGCGTGTTCATGCGGTTTTTGCTGTCGAGTTTCAAAATATCCTGCATGGGAACAATCGCAAAACGCGAGTTCGATGCGTATGCAAATTCAATCAGCTTTTTGCAAACGTCGTCGGGGCGGCGAACGTCGGCACCGATAAGCGCGGCAATCGAAGCTTTGCTGTCGTTGTCGACATCTTCCATAAACCAACCGACCGTCGTGTTGTTGTCGTGCGTGCCCGTGTAAGTTATGCTGTTTTCGGGCGGCACAAAACCCATTCGCCCGTACTCGTTGAAATGCAACTCGAAATGCAAAACCTTCATGCCGGGGAAGCCGCAATCCTCTCTGAGCTCGTCAACCGCGTCCGTGATAATTCCCAAATCCTCCGCGACAATCTGCGCGTCGCCAATTTCTTTTCTAATCTCCTTGAAGAAATTCAAGCCGGGACCTTTAAGCCACTCGCCGTGAATTGCGGTTTTGGCGTCGCCGGGTATCGACCAATACGATTCAAAGGCGCGGAAATGATCGACGCGAACAATATCAACCAGTTCATAAATCCGCTTAAAGCGAAGTTTCCACCACTTATAATTTGTCGCAGCCATTTCTTGCCAATCGTATTGCGGATTGCCCCAAAGTTGCCCCGTCGCGCTGAAATAATCCGGCGGAACTCCCGCGACTTTTTCGGGATGTCCTTCCTCGTCAAGCTGAAATTCCTGCTGATTAGCCCACGCGTCCGCGCTGTCCGCTGAAACGAAAATCGGCATGTCGCCCATAATCTGAATCCCGCGCTCCAATGCGTAGTCGTGAAGTTTTTGCCATTGCTCGGCAAAAATAAATTGCTCAAACTCCGTAAACAAAATTTCGTCGGCAAGCTCCTTTTTGAGCTCGGCAAGAACTTTTTTATCGCGCTGTTTGATTTTTAAATCCCAATCAACCCAATACGCGCCGCCGTTTTTATTTTTAATCGCCGCGAAAAGCGCGTAATCTTCCAACCAATATTTTTGCTCCGCGCAGAATTTTTTAAAAGATTTATCAAGCGCGGAATCTTTTTTGATTTTGACTTTGAAATTTTCAAACGCCTTGGCAAGAGCCGCGTCCTTGAGTTTGGCGACGCTTTCAAATTCAACGTGTTTGGTTTTGGCGAGCTTCGCGGGAACTTTTATATCGCCCTCTTCAAGCAAACCATCTTTAATCAGCGCGTCGATAGAAATTATCATGGGATTGCCCGCGAATGCTGACGGCGATTGATAAGGCGAATAACCGTAGCCGACAGGATTGAGCGGCAAAATCTGCCAGATACTTTGTCCCGCCGCCTTGAGGTAGTCGACGAATTCAAAAGCCTCCTTGCCGAGGTCGCCGATACCGTATTTGGAAGGAAGGCTTGTCGGGTGGAGGATAATTCCTGCGCGGCGGTCGTAATTTTGCTGTTGCGGGACGTGGTGCAATAAAATTCCCTCAAGCGGCTCCAACTTAAAGACGACGCGCCCGCGACTTACGGGATATTTTTTCTTTGGATTATCGGCGTCGAAGGCGTCAACGAAAAGCCCGTTGGCAAAATCGCTCACGTCGAAGGAAACTTCTTTGGCGCGGTTTTTGGAGCGATTGAACGCGACAAGATAAATATCGTTCTTCGCCTCGTGGTCGAAAACGTCATGTCCGTTGCGAATCACGCGAGCATAAGCCACAATGTCGCCCTTCGACGGCAGGGGCAAAAGTTCGCCCGTCTGCAAAACCAAATTTTCATTGCGAATCGCGATATATTTTTTGTAAGTCTCCAAAAGTTCCTCGTCGCCGCCGCCCCAAGGATACGGACGCCGATTAGTCGGGTCTTTGAACCCTTGCATGCCGATTTCGTCGCCGTAGTAAATGCAAGGGACGCCCGGATAAGTCATTTGCCACAAAGCCGCCATTTTTAAACGCGCCTTGCCGAGTTTTTCGCTGTCCGCGTCCAATCTGAAATTCGACTGCTCATAATACGGCATTTGGTCATAGTAGGGAGCTTCGCCAAAAATTGTCATGGGTCTCATTATGTCGTGACTAGCGATTAAATTCATCATCGCGTAGAAATTTTCTTTGGGATAATTTTCGCGCAAACTCTCCATACGCCGCATACAAAGTTCGCCGTCAATCTTGCCGAGAATAAAATCAAAAATATGCGCCCGCAACGGATAATTCATGGCAGAATCCATTTCGTAGCCGCAAAGATATTGCCGCTGAACGCCGTAAGCAATTTTGTTCGAGGCGTCTTCCCAGACTTCGCCGATCATGACGGCATCGGGATTAATTTTTTTCAGTTCGGAGAAAAAAGCGCGGCTGAATTCGGCGGGCAATTCGTCGATAACGTCAAGCCGCCAACCGCTTACGCCTTCGCGCATCCAATGTTTTAAAACGCTGTCCTTGCCGCGAATAATAAAATCCATGTAAGAAGGCGTCGTTTCGCGGACGTTGGGGAGCGTCGGAAAATTCCACCAGCTGTCGTAATCGGTCGGATAATTCCTGAAGTCGTACCAATTATAATAAGGCGAATCCTTGGACTGAAACGCGCCGACAGAATCGTATTTGCCCTTGCGATTAAAATAAATGCTGTTGGAGCCCGTGTGACTGAAAACACCGTCAAGAATAATTTTTATGCCCTTAGCCGCCGCCGCGTCGATTAAATGTTTAAAATCTTCGTTGGTGCCGAGAATCGGATCGATTTTGTGATAGTCGCCGGTGTCGTAATGGTGATTGCTCTCCGACTCGAAGACGGGATTAAAATAAATCGCCGAAATGCCCAACTCCTTGAGATAATCCAATTTCTTCTCAATGCCGCGCAGATTGCCGCCGAAAAAATCATAAGCAAGAATTTCGTCGCGGTCGAGGTCCTTGAAATAAACAGGGTCGTCCTTCCAGCTCGCATGAAAAACCGCGCCTTCCTTTTCGACAATCTCGTTGCCGTCGCGATAAAATCTGTCGGGGAAAATCTGATACATGACAGCATGCTTAAACCAATCGGGAGTCTTCGCGCCCTTCTGATAGACAGTAATTTGGAAGGCGGGCGGCTGATGATCGTAAAGTTCGCCGACGCCGCCGAGGAGTTCGGGATTGTTGCCGTAATAATAAGTTTTGCCCTCGGAAACGATAATAAAATAATACCAAAGCAAGCCGCCTTTATCGGGCATTTTGGTGACGAGAGAATAAAATTTTTCTTCGGCTTTGTTGCTGTCGCGAGTGGAAAGATTTGACCATTTTTCGCCCGCGCCCTCAACCCAAGTATGCAGGAGCACTTGCTTAATAACGGCTTGAGATTTAATGCGAATACCGAGCCGCACATTTGAGCCAGCCTCCGCCGCGCCGATAGTCGAGCGGTAGTAAATGTTCTGCGAATTGTGCAGGACATTTTTTTTGTCAATCATAAAATCATCTCCCTAAAAAATAATGACGAAACCGGAAGCCGCCTTCCTTAAAAGACAGGCTACTGGTCGATTTAATTAAAGACAAAAAAAATGCTTGGATTATAATCCAAAGCGAGTGAGAAAAGTTAATTGTCTTCCGCTTCTTCAAACAGCTGACAATAATAGCCGTTCTTGCCGTTATTCTTAACATGATAAACCGCCTTATCCGCCGCCGCAAACAAACTGTCGTAATCGCGCCCGTTCTGCGGAGCAATCGCTATTCCTATGCTCGCCGTGACAAAGCGCGACTTCCCTTCAACTGTCAGATTAAAAGCAATCTGTTTAATCTGCTCCGCCTTGCGAATTACAACTTCCATATTCGGCAAGCTGTCGACGATAACAACAAATTCGTCGCCGCCGAAACGCCCGATACAATCATTCGGGCGGAAAATTTTCTTGAGCCCCTTTGAAAATTCAACCAAAACTTTATCGCCGAATTGATGCCCCAAAAGGTCATTGACTTCTTTAAAATGGTCAAGGTCGATTATGTAAAACGCCATGAAAATATTCGACGCTTCATTTTCGTTGAAGGTCTTGAGTTTCATTTTGCAAAGGTTTTCCATTGTCTTCTTGTTAAAAAGCTCCGTGAGTTTGTCAAGCTCCGATTCAAGCTGATAAGCGTCGCGCTCCGAACGCATTTTGTTAAAAGCCGCCGCCATTTGTCCAAGTTCGTCGTCGCTGTTGACTTCGATTTTTTTTATGGAAGTATTGCCGCTGACAATCTCGTCAACAACATTTGTCATTTCAATAATCGGCTTTGAAACGCGGATACTCAACAGATAAGCAATAAAAGTCCCGACAAACAATATGAGCATTCCGAAAACAACGGCTTTAATCGCCTGGTCGTAAACCTGATCCAAAATGTAATGATAAGGGCGAATTGAAACAATCATCCAGCCCGTATCCATATTTCGCGAATAAGTTGCCAATGAATCCACGCCGCCGATTTCGGTGCGGATAACGCCGCTACTGTTATAAATTCTGTCCAGAATAAATTTGTAGCTGTTGTCAATCGCATATTCTGTTCCGGGAGACAAAAGCTTTTTGGTATCGGAATTGGCTATAACTCGCCCCATGCGATCCATAACAACAACGTCGGTTTCGTCGTCGTCAAAACCCGCGACAAAATCCTGCAGGGCGTCAAGATTAAAATTCCGCTGAATCATGCCGACAGGTCTACCATCGAAATTTTTAACGGGCACTTCTATTACTATAATCATTTTGCCGGTTGCCATGCTGGCGATAACATCGGAGACATACGCCCTGCCCTTCATTGCCTCCTGAAAATGTTGACGCTTCCTCAAATTAACAAGCGTGGCTCCGTCCGTGCGATAAAGCTGCCAACCGTCCGCGTCAGTCAAAGCCGTGACGTTTAGATCGGCAAAAATATCGTCCGTATCTTTTAAAATTTTCGTGACATATCGGAGCCTTTCCTCGGTAGGATTTTGGACGTATTCAATTACGTTGGGACTTAAAGAAAGCGATTTGAGAACAGCGCGATTCTTATCGATAAGATTAGTCACGTGTTCCGAGATAATAGTATTTTTCATCAAGCTGTTTTGCTTAACGAACGATTCCAATTCAGCAATGGTGTTTATTGCTCCGGCTATTATCAAAATCACAAACGGAACTGCGCCCATTATAGTAAACAAGAAAAAAAGTTTGGCTCGGATACCTTTATTAAATTCCATAATTTCATCCAATAATCAACTTAACAATCATTTGTTGCCCAAATTTTGTAACAGAGTAAAAATCGCGGGGAAAAGCAAGACAACGAACATTGCCGGGAAAATAAATAAAATCATCGGGAAAAGCATTTTTATCGGGGCTTTTAACGCCTCTGATTTAACCCATTGTCTGTGACGGTCGCGCATGTTATCCGCCTGAACTTTAAGCGTTCGCGTCATGCTCGTGCCGAGTTTTTCCGCCTGAATTACTGATGTTGTGAACAAATAAATTTCTTCCAAATCGCAACGCTTCGCCATTGCTGTCATTGCGTATTGGTGCGTCATGCCTAAGGCAACGTCGTTTAACATTCTGGAAAATTCGTCAATGAGCGGTCCTTGCATTCTTTTAATCATTTTGCCAACCGCGCCGTCGAACGAAAGCCCCGCTTGCACGCTGACGCAAAGCAAATCCAAAAACTCTGGCAGTTGCTTGCGCATGCTTGTTTGCCTTTTGCGAATTTGCATGTTGATTGCCGCGAAGGGAATTGCCGCGCCGAAAAATAAGCCCAACGCGATAACCATAAATTGTTGCAACGGGTGGAGATTTGAGCCTTGCACTGCAAGCAATGCGATCAAAGTACATATCGCGATTGACAGGCACCAAAAACTTATCAGCCGCTGAACGCTCCAAATACTCGTCTTGCCTGCGCGGAAAATTTTATCTTCCAACTGAAGTTTAATTTCCCTCGGCGCAAGTTTTTGGGCGCGTTCTTCAAATGCATTTAAAATCGGGCGAATTACCCGGTCAAAGAAAGGTTTTATCCTCGGCTTGATTTTCGGAAGATTTTCGGAAATTTCTACTTGAGTCGGCGTTGCATTTTTTTTCAGCTTAGGATGTTTTCTTCGCGTCTCTTCCGCCTGGTCAATCATTTCGTTAAGTCTTTTGCGGAGCTGTGCTTCGGGCGTTTGCTTGGAACGTAAAACCAAAAAAATAAAGACAAACCAAATTATCGCGCCGATAATCGCGAAGGTTAAAACCATTAAATCACCCCCGCATACTGTTAAAAAATGACGGCGGCAAATCAACGCCATTCATTTGGAATTTATCCATGAACGACGGCATAAGACCGATATTTTCATAATGCCCGACAGATTTTCCGCGCTCGTCAATGCGGTCCTGAACATAGCGGAATAAATCCTGCAAAATAATCGTGTCGCCTTCCATGCCTTGCACTTCCGTTATATAAGTGATTTTCCTGCTGCCGTCGCGAATTCTGGACTGCTGAAGAATCAAATCTATAGCGGAAGAAACTTGCGTCCGAACGGCGCGAACGGGCAATTCCATGCCCGCCATTAAAACCATTGTCTCAAGGCGGCTCAAAACGTCGCGGGGCGTATTGGCGTGGGCAGTCGTCAAGGAGCCGTCGTGACCGGTATTCATTGCCTGAAGCATGTCAAGAGCCTCACCGGAACGAACCTCCCCGACAATGATTCTGTCGGGACGCATACGCAAGGCATTTCTGACTAAATCGCGGATTGTTATCGCGCCGTGTCCTTCCAAATTGGCGGGGCGACTTTCCAACGTAACGACGTGCGTTTGTTGCAAGCGCAATTCGGCGGCGTCTTCAATAGTGACAATTCTGTCTGTCGCGGGAATAAATGACGACAGAACATTTAGCGTTGTCGTCTTGCCGGAGCCCGTGCCGCCCGAAACTAAAATATTCAGCCGCGCCCGAACGCAAGCATCAAGGAAATTCGCCATGTCCTCGCTTAGAGTGCCGAAACTTACCAAATCATTTATCGACAAAGCTTTTTTGGAAAATTTTCGGATTGTGACCGTCGGACCGACCAAAGACAGCGGCGGAATAATTATATTGACGCGGGAGCCGTCAGCAAGGCGGGCGTCGACCAGCGGCGAAGATTCATCAACGCGGCGTCCCAGCGGCGTCAAAATCCGCTCAATGATATTCATTAAATGCGCGTTGTCGTAAAAGTGAACGTCGGTGAGGCGGAGCTTGCCTTTTTGTTCGATAAAAACTTGATTGGGTCCGTTTACCATGACTTCGGTAATGCTGTCGTTTTGAAGGAGCGGTTCCAATGGTCCCAAGCCGAGCAATTCATTGCTTATATCGTCCACAAGTTGAAGGCGTTCGCCGCGTGTCAAAGCGTAGGTATTTTCTGCTATTTCGCGGTTGCTATAGACCGTGATAATATTTTTTATCTGCTCGCGAGCTTCTTCGCCGCGAAGTAAAATCTGCTGTTCTTCGGGCGTCATTTCGTCGACTATTCTGCGGTGAACGGCGAGTTTTACCTCCTGCATCATGTCGACTTTGGATCCGGTTGCGCGTCTTCCTGCAAATGCCGACGCCTCAACTGCCGCTTCGCGTTCCTGTTGCACCTGCTTTTCCGTGTAAACCGGTTTTTCTTCGGCTGTTGTTTCCGCCGCTTTGACTTCGGGTTTGGGCAAGTGCGGCCGGTCATATGCCGAGGATTTTTTTTCTTTCTCTTGAGTTTTACCGCCTAATCTTTCCAACAACGAAAGGGATCTTGCCATAAAAAATTTTCACCTCTATGAATTTCTCTGTCATTCGTCAGTTGAATTTTCGTCTTTATTCTCAAGTTTCATTCTGTATACCATGGTAAATTCTTTTGGTAAAATCAGATATGATTTTTCTCGCGTGAAATTTATTTCGACAACTACGTCGACAGGGTTTGTGTCGTCGTCATAAGAAACTTTTCGTGTTACGTTATAAAGTGGGAAATCGTGCTCCGAATTCTTATTGAAATTAGCCATTAACTGATTTCTTTCATCCTCATCTGTGGTCACTGCAACTTGACGGGCGACGGTGCGGGCGTTGTTACTCATGGTGAAATATTCCATGAACATTACGCCGCCATAAATCATGACGAAAACCATAGCAAAAATAATCGGAGCCATAAGCGCAAATTCAACTGCGGACTGTCCTTTTTGTTTTCTCATAAAACTTGGCGCGACGAAAACTTCCTTGTACTTTCCAAGAAGCAGACGCGCCTTCACCTCCCCTTCCCTGAAATGTCCGTAACGCCTCTTTCAAAATATTTTAAAAGAAATTCATAACGTTTACAAGCTTTTTTCTAAAAAAAAACTCCCAAAAGAATTCGGGAGTCCACGAAAAATTTTAATAATTTACGATCTGATAGTTATTGTCTGTAACCGACCGAGAACAAGATTAATTACCGCCAGAAATGCCTTCTGCTACATTATTGGCTTCATCAATCATCGTGCTTGCGTTTTCAAAAGCTCCGCTTACTGCGCCGCCCAAACCGCCGTCACCGAGAGCAAAGATAGCGATTGCCGCAACGAAAGCGATAATAAGGGCATATTCGACCATGCCTTGTCCCTTTTCAGAGGACTTAATTTTTTGAATCAATGTTTTAACGTAGCTGATCAAGAGAATCTCCTCCATCCTTAGAATAAAAAAATAAGTTAACATACCCTAACGACTTGCCATACCGTTCGGCATATTCCCTGCGACCAAAATCCGGGGATTGCGTTATCAACAAGCAAACTCTTACTTGATCTCCGCAGGACGATGCCCCGCCCTTTTTACCTTAAAATTTAAATTTACCGCGGAAATCGGCTGTCTTTATCTTATACCGATTTTCAAACGTATTCTACACAAATTTATTATTTATTGCAAGATTTTTTTCTTAATTTTTTCTTATAATTTTTAAACCTCGATGTCGACGATATTTTGAATGAGGATAAAACCTACAATTTCCATGATAATCGCCGCCGCAACCGCAATGTGCCCTTCTTCCTCTTCGATAAAGACTTGCATTTGATCATGATTGAAAATCCAGCAGAAAGCCGCCACGGCGAAAGGCAACAAGATAAGTATCCACGAAGAAAATCTGCCTTGCGCCGTCAAAGCTTTAATCTCGCGTTTCATGCGGATTCGCTCGTTAATCGTGTCGCTGATTGTGTCCAAAATTTGCGCGAGGTTGCCGCCGACTTCGCGCTGAATCAAAACCGCCGTGACAACAAGATCAAAATCCGTGCTACCGACGCGGTTATTCATTTGCTCAAGTGCGTCCTCCAAAGTCACACCCATTGCAATATCCGTCATTACGCGTTCAAACTCGGTGCTTATCGGCGGTTCCATTTCCTTTGCGACAACGTCCATTGCCTGTTGAAAACTGTAACCTGCGCGGAGTGCATTTGCGACGGTTGTAAGGCAGTCGCCAAGCTGTTCGGTGAAAAGTGCCCGACGCCGCTTTATCAAAAACGCCAACCCGACCCATAAAAGTGAAGGCAATGTTATTCCGACGAGCGGCGCGGCGGTTCCGTTTAAGGTTATCATGTACATAACCGCGGCGGACAAAACTGCGCCGAGTATTGAAAGGACGATAAGTTCATGACCCAGGAGCGGAACGCCCGCCTGTTTGAGTTTAAAATCTAAAGTCTTTGCGCCCTTCCAATTTGCTAGAGGCTCCGACAATTTCTTGATAAATCGATATATGCGGAAGATAAAATCCTCGGTCTTTTGGAGATTTTTGGCGTTTTTATTGTAGTAATGGCGCAGGCGGTGAAAAACATCTATGCTCCGAGTTTTTTTAATAAAAAGCGCGAAAAATATAACGAAAAAAAATGTCCAAACTGCTTCCAAGAGTGCCAAGAAAAAAATCAATTTCTCTACCTCCCGGCGGCGATGATTTTATCTGCCATTTCGCTTATACTTTTGAGCAACAGAGAATCCGACGGCAAGCCCCGCGACAGTCGTCCGCTGTTTGCTATCGAAACGGTGCGGTATTCGTTGGGAATCATTACGTCAACAGGGTATGTCAATCTGTCCGCGATTTTCTGCCGCTCTTCCTCGGTGAAAGGATTGACACGAGTAAAAACCGTGTGAACTTTCCGTTTTCCGTCAGCCTGCGAATCAAACATTTCCATTGTCTTTTTGACGTGTTTAATTTCAAAGCCGCTGTTAATCATCGTCGTGACAAAAACCGCGTCGGAGATTCTGGAAATGTTCAGCGACAGCGGATTAAAGCCCGCGGGCAAATCAACCAACACATAGCGGAAAATATTTTCAGTCATCAAAACGACTTCGACGAGATTTTCAGGTGTGACGAGTTCGGCGTATTCGGGGCGGTCGGGACTGCCCAAGAGCGAGACGCCTTTTTTTATTTGGAAAAAATACGGCAGGAAAGATATTGGCGTCAAAAATTTTATATCCTGCGAGGCGTCCACGACAGTGCGTTTCGGCTCCACATCAAAAAAAATGGGCAAATCGCCGAATTGTAAATCTGCGTCAATCAAAGCGACGCGCTCGCCGGTTTTCTCGGCAATGAGCAAAGCCAATATCGCTGCAAGTGTAGTTCGCCCTGCGCGTCCTTTCGGGCTGAAAAAAGAAAGAAGCCGCGCAGGTTTACGCTTGCCGCGCATTGCGTACAGCTGAAGATTTTCGAGAATATCTTTTGCCGTGAACGGCTTTAAAATGCAACCTGTCACGCCGTCTTCCAACGCTTTTTGCACTTTAAACGGATCCCAATGATTCATCATGCCCAAAATATCGGCTTTGGGATATAAATCGAAAAGAACGGAGATTGCGTTGAGCATTTCTTCGTTTTCAAGACTTATCAAAAACAAATTCGGCTGAAACATTCCCGCCGGACCTATCGCTGCCTTTGCAGTTTTGTAGGTCGAGGCAACTTCAAAATCGGTTGACCTTCTCAGCGTGCCGACCATCTCATCCAGCATATCCGAATCATCTTCAATTAAAATTACTCGATAAGCCAAAAAGTATCAACCTCCTGAATAAAAAAAATTGGCTGTCAATCAAAAGCCGAAAAATTTCCCTATACTGCTGAAAAAGCCGCCGCTACTGCTTGAAACTTTTTGCAGTTCGGGCGCGTTCGTCACGGGCTTATTTATGTAGCGTCCGACAAGCTCAAAAAAGCTTTTTGTCAAACGCGAATCGGGCGCGGCGAACATGAGCGGCTGTCCCGCGTTGATTGACTTGTTGACGGCGGGATAATCATTCGGCAACTTGTGATAAAAAGGCTCGCCTAAAAGCCGTTCAACGTCTCTACCTTCGATTAACTTTTGCGAGTCAGCGCGGTTTTCGACAAGGCGAATTTTACTTTCCTCATATTCAAACCTTATCAAAGTATCATAGCCGATTTTGTAATTTTTCAGGGCGGGCAGGAAGTCGATAACGCCCAAATAATTTATAACCGTGCTCATGTCAAGCATTGCCAAATTCAACGCGCTGAACATTGAGTTTAAATCCAGGACGACAAAATCAAAATAGGTAAGTTGTCCGATAATCTCTTCGACAAGGTGAACGTCGGTTTGATAGGCGTCAAAAACATAAAGCGGCGCGGGCAAAATCGAAAAATTCAGTGCGCCGTTCGTGTAATCAATCAAAAAATCTCTGACGTTAAATTTGTCGGGGTGATCAAGCAAAGCGCGTTGTGCGCCGGCTATGGTGTTTGTAGAGGAGAGTTTCAAATAATTGAGAACATCGCCGAATTGTAAATCCAAGTCGGCAAGACAAACTTTATAGCCTTCATTAGCCAAGCCCGCCGCCAAATTAATTGCAACGACAGTTTTGCCAATGCCGGGTGTTGTGCCGAAAACGCTGATAATTACGCTACTCCTTTCAATCGAGCTCTCGGTTGCGATTGCCATAAAAACTTCCTCCTTTCCTTATTATCTCTTCCTGAAAGGTTCGTTCGTTTCGGTTCCGTCGGGCGGAAACTCGACGATCTCATCTTTATTTTTTCTGTTTGTACTTGACCTGTCATGCGGGTTATTGAATTTTGAAGGCGGAAAAATTCTTCTGTAATCGTCATAATTTTTGAAGTCATAATTTTCCATTGACGCCCGATAGTTTTTCTCTTGCTCGTACCATTCGCGCATGGGTTCAGAAACCGGCGTGCGTGAATTGTCCGCGTGTTCGACAATATAAGGCGTCACGACAATTATAAGTTCGCGTTTGTCTCTTGATCTTGACGTGTGCTTAAAAAATTCGCCGAGTATCGGAATATCACCGAGGAACGGGATTTTGGTAACGTTTTTAGTTTCGGACGAGTCCATTAAGCCGCCAATTACAATAGGCGAGCCGGAATTCAGATTTATAACGGAGTCGGCACTTCGCGTGGTAATTATCGGCTGACCATTGACATTTTGCGAACTTATATTGCTTACCTCCGCGTGAATCATGGAATTAATTCGGCTTTGCGCGTCAACAACAGGTTTGAACTGCAGAATTATGCCGTAATTTTCAAATGACGTGTTGGAGGAGCCGTTTGAATTTGTCGAAGTGTAAGGAATTTTGCCGCCGATTTGAATTGTCGCCTGTTCGCCGCTCAAAGTCATTACACTCGGTCGCGAAAGAATTCTAGCCTTGCCTTTGTTAATTAACGCGGTAAGTGTGGCATTAATCGGACCGAAGTGCCGCCCTACACGCGAGATTAACGGGTCTTCAAAATGAACAACTCCCGTTGTAACGTTTCTGTTGTAGTATTCGCCGAAATAAAAAATGCCGCCACTGCCGCTTTCGCCGTATTGAAAACCAAGATCCTTTGTATTTTCGGTGTTAATCTCGATTATCTGCGCCTCAAGCCGGATTTGCGTCGGGTGCAGGATTTGCAACAAGTCAATAATATTGCCCTTGCTCGCGGATTTACTCATTTCAAGATTATCACTTCTGCCGACATCTTTGGCAGCAGTGGTATCAAGGTTCATATCAAAGCCACTGCCTATAAGAATACTACTTTCGGAGCCGCCATCAACGAAAAGCCGCGCCGTTTGCAGGGCGTAATTTTTTTCATATTGATTTTCAACGGTGCCGGTGAGCAAAATTTTTACTTTATCCCCTGCGCCGACCATTTTTACATGAACGTCGGGAAGGTTGATAGCTTTTTCAATGAGCATGGCTTGTCCGGGGTCTTCGGGCGAAACAGCAATTAAATATTCGTGACGAGCACCGTCCATCGTCCAAACAAAAAGCGTAGTCGAGCCGGGATTTTCTTTCGAGACTATCAAAAATTCACTCGCCGAGCCTGGCAACTGAATGACCGTCGCTACTTTTGGGTCTCCTACCGCAATTCTTGTAATGGTTTGATTCATATTCATGTAATGCGAAGTTTTAATATTTAATGTGAGCGTTTCGGGCATGGCGTATGCAACAGACGAAATGCAGGAAAATGCCGCCGCCGTCATAAAAAATTTTTTCAAAAAATGATGGCTCATGATTTATAATTCCTATTCAAATTAATTAATCTCTAAAAGAACTTGCAACACGTGAATTAGACAAAGGTGTATTCTCCAAAGGTTGTGCGACTTGGGAAGTGGAAGTCGGGCGGCTTGCAACGGGCGAAGAAGGTACAGGAGCCGCGCCTGAAGGGATCATCGGCATAACATTTTCCTCCGCTTTTTGCGTGACCTCGTCGCCCTGGATAATTTCAATTTTCGGTACGGGCGGTGTCATGGGCAGTTGCGGCAACGGCACTGCTGGAGGAGGATTTTCGGGGATAACGGGCATGGGCGTTTCGGTTTTCGTTTCGGGCGGCGGCATGTTCACCGAATCAAGCGTATATTCCATTGCGGCGACGTAAGAATTTTGCGGATTGGTCGGTCGCAATGACATATAAATTTCTCCGAGTTTTGTTGCGGAAATTAACTTAAGCGTATCTTCGGGATTGAGCGCAAAAGTTGCGATTGTCGGACTGCTGATCGCCGCGGTTGCATTTGCCACGCCTGTTTCTTCAACCACAGATGTACCCGTCATATCTTGGTTGATACTTAGGAGCGGGACATTTTGCAAAAGCATGGTCGTCGTCGCGCTGTAAGGACTTTTTTCGGCAAGGAGTAAATCGACATAATCTCCGGGCTTTGCAAAGCCCGCGACGCCCGTAATGTCATTTACGCTTATCGAAACTGCGCGGCAATCGGACGGAATTGTCCCGACAAAACCCGCCTCTTCGGCTCTTTCCGCGAAGACTTTTTGAATCGTCAGCACGTCGCCCGCGAAGATTGAAACTTTTACTTGAATGTCTCTTACGTCGTCAAAACTCCTTATCGCGCCGTCGGGTATCAAATCGTTTGGCATTTCCTTAATTTGAAGCATACTGTCTTGAATTCTCGTGCGCGGCGTGATATTTATTTTCGCGACAACAACAGGAGTTGTTTCAATAGGCGGCTTATTATCCTCCGTTATGACAACCTCTTCTTTGGCGAAAAAACTCATTGCGACATACAACGTCAAAAACATCAGTATCGCCGCGAGGCCCGCCAACATTAGCAACTGACGAGGACGCAAATCATTAAGCTTATTTATCAATTTCTGAAACATAAATAACCCCCTCGCCAACTTCAACTCTTTAATTTTGTTTTTGAAATTATATTCTTTTCAATGCTTTTGTCAAACGACTTAATCAAATTTTAAATTGAAGTCGCCGCTTTTGCCGCCACTTTTTTGTTCGAGATGAATTTCTCCGAGCGTCATTTTTTTATCAACGGCTTTGCACATGTCGTAAATCGTCAGCAAGGCAACGCTCGCGGCGTGAAGTGCTTCCATTTCGACGCCCGTCGCCCAAGTCGTTTTAACAGTCGCCGTAACTTTAACCGCTGATTCGGCGGGCAACATTTCAAAATTCAAACTGCAATGACTAAGCGGCAACGGGTGACAAAGAGGAATAATCTCCGAAGTTTTTTTCGCCGCCATAATTCCCGCAATCCTTGCCACACCGAGCACGTCGCCTTTTTTAGTTGAGCCCGACTCTATTGCCGTGTAAACTTCGCCGCCGACAAAAATTTTCCCGCTTGCAACGGCAACTCGCTCCGTAAAAATTTTTTCACTGACATCAACCATAACGGCATTGCCCGCCGCGTCGAAGTGATTAAATTTCTCGCCCAAAATTTTTCGCCGTCCAAAAATTTCAATAAATTTTTTGTAAAGTATATTTTAATGGTTAAAATTGTCAAGAAAAAAGACGAAAAACTTTTTAAGTCTCTCGCCGGAAATTTTCGTTACTGATATTTGAGTTTCAACGCCGCCCCGACAAAATCTCTAAAAAGCGGGTGCGGGTGATTCGGGCGCGATTTCAATTCGGGGTGGAATTGACAGCCCAAAAACCACGGGTGAATTTTTTTATCCAATTCGATAATCTCAACCAAACTGTCGTCAGGCAAAACGCCCGCGATAATCATGCCGTGTTCCTTAAAAATTTCGCGGAACTTGTTGTTGAACTCGAAGCGATGACGGTGGCGTTCACTTATACTTTCTGAGCCGTAAGCCGCCGCCGTATGTGTTTCGGGCAAAACCTTGCAGGGATACGCGCCGAGCCGCATTGTTCCGCCCTTTTCCGTCACAGAAAGTTGAGAATCCATAAGCGCGATAACGGGATGTTCGGTGTCGGGATTAAATTCGGTGGAATTGGCGTCGGAGAAATTGCAAACGTTGCGGGCAAATTCAATCGCCGCGCATTGCATGCCGAGGCATAAACCGAAGAACGGAATTTTATTTTCGCGGGCAAAATTTATCGCCTTAATTTTCCCCTCAATGCCCCTGTCGCCGAAACCGCCGGGCACCAAAATTCCTCTGCAACCGCTGAAAACTTCTTCCAAATCAACGTCGGGACTTTCGATTTTCTCCGCGTTCACGAAATTGATTTTGACTTTCGCCGAATGCTCAATGCCCGCGTGGTGAAGTGCCTCAACGACCGAAATATAAGCGTCGGGCAACTCAACATATTTTCCGACCAGCGCGATTTTTATTGTGCGTTCGGGATTTTTTATTTTGTGAACCATGCGCCGCCACTCGTCGAGCTTGGGCGGGGCTTGCGGCAGATTTAATTTGTTGAGGACAATTTTATCAAGTCCTTCACTCTCCATAACCAGCGGCACTTCGTAAATTGTCGACGCCGTCCGATTTTCTATAACCGCGTTTTCGTCCACGTCGCAGAACAGCGCGATTTTTTTCTTTAGTTCGCGGGTTATGGGATAATCCGTCCTGCAAACCAAAATATCGGGCTGAATTCCGATTGCGCGGAGTTCTTTTACGCTGTGTTGAGTCGGCTTGGTTTTGAGTTCGCCCGCCGCGCCGATATACGGCAGAAGTGTCACGTGAATATAAAGCGCGTCATTTTTCCCGACTTCCTTTTTGACTTGGCGAATTGCTTCGAGAAACGGCAGACTTTCAATATCGCCGACCGTGCCGCCGACTTCGGTTATCACGACATCTGCCTTATCTTTTTCCGCCACGGAATAGACGCGGGCTTTGATCTCGTTTGTGACGTGCGGAATAACTTGCACCGTCGAGCCGAGATAATCGCCTCTGCGCTCTTTGGACAAAACTGACCAATAAACTTTGCCCGTTGTGGTGTTGGAATTTTTGCTTAGATTAATGTCGATAAATCTTTCGTAGTGTCCCAAATCGAGATCGGTCTCCGCGCCGTCGTCCGTCACGAAAACTTCGCCGTGTTGGTAAGGGCTCATTGTGCCGGGGTCAATGTTAATGTAGGGGTCAAACTTTTGAATCGTAACTTTCAGTCCGCGACTTTTGAGAAGTCTGCCGAGCGATGCTGCAGTAATTCCTTTACCGAGCGACGAAACTACTCCGCCGGTCACAAAAATATATTTAGCCATTTTGTCCTCCGCGATTAGCAGTGAATTTTTTTTAAGCTGATTTTACAGTTTTTGCCGCCGTCGAACGCGAACGCTTTGTTTCGGGCGGATACCAATCGGTTAAACCCCAAAGCCCGTCGCCGATATGTTGAAAGCGGCTGTCCATGTTAATCATTGTGTAAATTTCAGAAATTGCAGCCGCCTCGTTCTGGACGGTTTTATTTTTTTTTGCAATGACTTCGCGAATCCACGTTTTGAAGTAAAGCGGATTTTCTTTGCCCGATTCTTTTAAAATTTGATAAGCAAGTTCGACATCGGGAATATTTTCAAAATTATTTTCTGCCATTAAAGACTGCCTCCCAGATTTTTTAAGGAATCAATGACGCACGCGCAACCGGGACGAACAGTTTGCATTACGAAAAGCATTTTTGCTTCGGGCAAGCCGACGCAACCGCCTGTCCACGGCTTAGCGGGTCCGAAACAGTGCATGAAAAGTGCCGCGCCTTTGCCGGGAATACAATCCGCGTTATAGCCCATGTTCAAGCAGTAAATGTAATGCGGGTTGTAATCGATAAGGTGTTCGCTGTTGCCCTTGTCAAAATTGGCGGGAGCTTTGCGCACGTCAACCATTTGATTGTATTTGTAATTCCAATCGCCCGACCAATAATAATTTTTGTCGATTTGCAGATAAGGCATTGCACAGCCGGGATCGGGCGCAATTCCGAACGCATAATCAAAATAAAAAGTTCCGACAGGAGTTTTATTGTCGCCTTCTTTGACTTTGCCGAGTCCGTTTTTGCCGATAAAGCCGGGCGTCGTCATAATTTGGAGCCACTCGCCGTTAATTTTTTCGTGCATGGAAATCCAAGCGGTCGTTCCTTGAATTCCCGCGACGACAACCATTTGCTCGGAAGTACGCGCGGCGGGAAGATTTTTAACCCATTGCGGCGAGGGCGTCGCCGCCTGCGCACTCTGGCAGATGGACAAAATCATCACCACCAATCCCAGTAAAAATTTTCTCATGACATTACATCCTTTCCGGAGCCGAGACTCCCAGCAATTTTAATGCGTGCTGAATTGTCTGCTGGGTAATTTTTATCAGCGCAAGCCGCGCAATCGCCAAATCTTTTTCTACGCCCAAAATTCTGCAATCGCGATAAAAAATGCTGAATGTCGACGCCAAATCGTAAACATAACGCGCAATTCTCTGCGGAGCATATTCCGTCGCTGCCTTTTCGACTTCGTCGGGATACTCGAAAATCTTATTAATCAAGTCAATCTCCGCCGCCGAATTCATGAGCGAAAATTTCGGCTCGCCGTCAATTTTTAATCCCGCCTCCGCCGTCTGTCTGAAAATCGAACAAATTCTTGCGTGAGCGTATTGAATATAGTAAACGGGATTTTCCGAGCTCTGCGACTTCGCCAAATCCAAATCGAAATCAAGCTGGCTGTCGGTTGAGCGCATTAAGAAAAAATATCTCGCCGCGTCCGTGCCGACTTCCTCCATGAGTTCGCGCAGAGGAATTGCCGTGCCCGCCCGCTTTGACATTTTAACCGCCTCGCCGCCGCGGAATAACGAAACCATTTGCAGAAAAATAATTTTCAGCTTATCGGCGTCGTAGCCCAGCATTTTCATAGCCGCCTTGACGCGGGCAACGTAGCCATGATGATCCGCGCCCCAAAGATTTATCAGCTCGCCAAAACCGCGGTCGAATTTATTTTTGTGATAGGCAATGTCGGCGGCAAGGTAAGTCGGCTCGCCGTTTTCGCGAATTACCACGCGGTCTTTATCGTCGCCGTATTTAGTCGACGCAAGCCACAACGCGCCGTCCTTTTCGTAAATGCCGCCGTTCGATTTTAAAACTTCAATCGCCGCATTAATCTTGTCGGGGTGCAAAGTCCTTTCGCTGAACCAAACGTCTAGTTTCACGCGGAAATTTTTCAAATCCTTTTTGAGCTCGCGCATTTTGTCTTCGTAAGCAAGCTCGCCCAAAATTTTTAGGCGTTCGTTTTCGGGCAGGTTGAGATATTTATCGCCGTCGCGTTCGATAATTCTTTTGGTCGTGTCGATAATATCTTCGCCCAAATAGCCGTCTTCGGGGAAAGAAATTTCCTTGCCGAGCAATTCAAGATAGCGAGCGTTGACAGATTTTGTGAGCTTGTCCATTTGATTGCCCGCGTCGTTAATGTAATATTCGCTCTCGACGTTATAGCCCGCCGCCCGCAAAATATTTACAATCGCCGAACCTGCCGCCGCGCCGCGTCCGTGTCCGACATGCAAAAGCCCCGTCGGATTCGCGCTGACGTATTCAATTTGAATCGTCACGTTATTTTTATTCGGCAAATTTCCGAAGTCTTTGCCCGCGTCGTAAATATTTTTCAGCTCGCGATAAATAACATCGCTCTTGAGATAAAAATTCATGAAACCCGCGCCGGCAATTTCGATTTTGTCGAAAAGGTCGCAGTTAATTCGCGCTTTAATTTCCTCGGCGATTTTGCGCGGATTCGTCTTGAAAATTTTCGCGCTCTGCATGGCAAAATTTGTCGCGAAGTCTCCGAATTCTTTTTTGGGCGGGACTTCAAGCGCGATTTCGGGCAAGGCGTCCGAAAATTTCAATGTGCCGTCGGTCATTGCCGCCGCGACCGCCTCTTTGATTGCCGCCGCGATTTTTTCTTTGGTCTGCAAATTATTACCTCCTGCAAATTTTCTTTGTCAAACGCGCTTATCGGATACGGCGCGTTTCATATCGTCTTTATAACAATCGTTGAAAATTTCCTTGAGCATTTCCTTATCTTTTTCGCTCAAGCTGTCCATGGGATTTTTGGAAAATTTTTCGTCCGGTTTAGTGCTGTTCTTACTCGGCAACGTAAAAAGTTTTCGCGGAAGTATCAGCATAATTATCAAGACAAGATAGAACACCGGTGCCGAACAATACTTCGGAACAAAAAATTTTTTATATTCCCTGACGATAGCGACGAAGTCTTTGAGATTTTCTTTAAGCCGCAAAATTTTTCACTTCCTAAACAAAATTTGCTTATCTTTATTCGGCGGAGTGCGCTTTATTCCTGCGCGGCGTGTTGACAGTAAAAAATAAATATGATTTAATCGCAAAAGGCGGATGTGGCGGAATTGGCAGACGCGCCGGACTTAGGATCCGTTGCCTTCGGGCGTGAGGGTTCGACCCCCTCCATCCGCACCAAAACGATTGGTAAAAAAATTAGCGGAGGGAAAATTTATGGAATGGGTTCTGGTGTTACTCGCGGCTTACATTATCGGCTCGATACCTTTCGGCTTGATTTGCGGTAAGCTCCTCTGGAAAAAAGATTTGCGGCAATTCGGTTCCCGAAATATCGGGGCGACAAATGCTTGGCGCGTCCTCGGTAAAAAAGCCGGCGTGTTAATTTTCGTTTTGGACTTTTTAAAAGGGCAGATTGGCGCGGCATTGGGCGCAAGCATTATCGGGACGCCGGGCGCAATGGTTTTGGGCGGTTTCTTTGCGATAATCGGTCATATCTTTCCGGTGTTTGCAGGCTTCCGCGGCGGCAAAGGCGTATCGACGGGACTCGGCGTTATGGCAATGTTGATGCCGAAAATTACTTTGATTATCTTCGTAACGTGGGTTATCCTCGTTTTGTTGACGCGCTATGTCTCGGTCGGCTCGATTGTTGCCGCCGTCCTTGCACCGATACTCGCGGCTTGCTTGGGTGAACCGCCGCAATTTTTCGCCTTCGCTTTGGCAGCGGCAGTACTTATCGTTTTCCGCCACAGAGAAAATCTCAAGAGACTTCAGGCGGGTCGCGAAAACAAATTCTGATAAATCTTTATGTCGATAAAAAATTGCCGTCGCATTTGTTCGGCGGCAAAATTTTTTTGGAGGATAGATTTTCATGACCAAAAAAATAATTTTACTCCTCGCGTTGATTTTATTGTCGGCAAGTTGCGAGGCGGCGGAAAATGACGGTTTCATAAACTTTGACCCTCTGGCAACGACTTATTCCGAAAACGACCCCGCGTCGCTGACATTAATCCGCATGAAAGAAAACGGCGAAATTTATTTCGTGGCGTCGGACGCTTCCGCAAATACAATGGCTTTCGTGAAATATTCGTCCGAACTTTATAATTTTTATCTTAACAAAGGCGAAAATGGATATCCGCCGCTGATTTTCTTGTTGATATTGCCAATGCAGGAGCGCGGGCAACTCGACGACAATTTAGGCGCATGGCAAAATACGCTTCACCTTGTGCCGACTTACGCGCTGTTTAACGTTGAGGGCGGGCAAATCATTTGCGAAAAGCCGTTCTTTTCGGCGGATAGTCTCGAATCTACGCATTATCACGACAGGATACAAAATCCCAAAAACGAACGACTGGTTGAAATTTTTATGACGCATATGCCGCGCCTCCACGACGAAGTGAATGCAAGAGGAATTTCCTTGCCGTGAACAAAAAATTTTTCCCTGCTCTGCGCGGGGAATTTTTTTTTGCTTAAAGCAAGTTTTATGGTACAATTCGCAACAAGAAATTTTTTTACCGAGTCGGGAGGTGCAGACTTTGGATGAATTGCTAAATTATTTGATAGTGATTTTGATGACGACGGGAGTAATTTTCGGCGGAAAAGCTTTATGGGATTGGAAAAAAAATCGGACGCCGCGACTCGATTTAAAAGAGTTGGAAGCGGAACGAGCGCAATATCTCCAAGAAAACTTCGACAAGGCGATTGCCGATTATAATTTTTTGGAGGAGGCGCGAGAAAATTTATCCGACCGCGAACTTTCTGCTCAGCTGAAATTAATGCAGCGGACGGCAAAAAATTTGCTCAATCACCTGGAAAAAAATCCTGAACGAATTGCGCTGGCGTATAAGTTCATTGATTATTATCAAGACCGCGCCGTCAAAATCGTCAAGCAGTATCAAGAGTTGGAAGAAACTCATTTGTCGACGGACAGAGTTTTGGAATTGAAAGCCCGCATGAAACAGACGCTCGCCGCGCTCGACGACGCCTATCAAGATCAGTTTGAACACATTTTGAACGACCAAATTATTTCTGCCGACGCGGAGTTGACGGTTATGGAGCAACAGCTAAACGCGGAGGGAATTTCTACAAAGACAATCGAAGTCGGCAAGCTCGACGAATATGGCAACGTCCGAATTGATACCGATTTACTCGACCGCCCGATTGAACGCGAACCGCAAAGGAAATTTTTTCCGCAGGGAATGCAAAAGCGGCGGCGCGGTGAAGTCGACGCCTCAACGCCCGATTTACTTCCTTTCCCCGAAGAAGACCGCCCGCAAATCGTCCAAACAAAATTAATTCAATCTGCGCTGGCAATTTTTCTCGGCTCGTTCGGAGCGCACAAATTTTATCAAGGCAAAACCTTCCAGGGCATAATTTATTTTCTGCTGTCGTGGACGACCCTGCCAATGTGGGTCAGTCTCGTCGAAGGAATTCGCTATCTGTTCATGCCGGTGGAAGATTTTTACAATCAATACATAAAGAAAAGGGATAAGACCAGAGATAAGAGAAGACGCTAATATTTAAGGGAGGAATAAAAAATGGCAGACATAAACCTTGAAGATTTAATGGCACAAAAAAAATCGAATGCTTCACAAAGTAAGGAAATTACGCCGGTGGAGCCCGCTGAAGAAATTGAAAAAGTCACTCGGCAAATTGAAACGCTTTCGCCCGCCGAATTGGAAAAAGTTCAGTCGATTAAGGACGGAATTAATTTCATGGATTCGAGTATGTCATTGAGTTTCGGTGCGCCCGCGCAGAAGGAAATAGCGCAATTCTCCGACAGCATTTTGGCTAAGGTTCGCACAAAAGATTCCGGCGAAGTCGGCGTTCTTTTAACCGACCTCGTCACCAAAGTCAAAGGCTTCGACACTTCGGAGAAAAAGAGTTTCGTCAGCAAAATTCCGATTATCGGCGCACTTGTCGACAAGGCGGAAGATATTAAAAGCGGCTACGATAAACTTTCGACGCATGTTGAGAGAATCCAGGCGGGGCTTGAAAGTTCCAAAACAAAAATGATGGAAGATGTCGTTATGTTCGACACGCTTTATCAAAAAAATCTCAGCTACTTTAAAGACCTGCAACTTTATATCCGCGCAGGCGAAGAAAAGCTCGAAGAAATGCGCACGATAACTTTGCCGAAACTCCGCACGCAAGCTTCCGCGTCGGGCGACCCTATGGCAGTTCAAGTCGTCAGCGATTTTGAACAGAGCGTCGACCGCTTTGAGAAAAAAATTCACGACCTCAAAATCAGCAAAACGCTCGCAATTCAAACCGCGCCGCAAATTCGGCTGATTCAAAACAACGACCGCGTTTTAATCGACCGCATTCAATCGGCGATTTATCACACGATACCGCTTTGGAAAAATCAACTGGTTATCGCGCTCGGCTTGATGAATCAAAGAAAAGTTATCGAAGCTCAACGCGAAATCACCGACGCCACAAATAACCTTTTGAAACGCAACGCCGAATTACTCAAGCAAAATTCAATCGACACTGCCAAGGCGAACGAACGCGGCATTGTCGACGTTGAAACGGTTAAAAAAGTCAACGAGGATTTAATCTCGACGATTGAGGAGACGCTCCGAATTCAGCACGAAGGGCGGCAAAAACGTCAAGCCGCGGAAAAAGAACTCATCGCGATTGAAGGACGACTAAAAGACGCGCTCCTTAAAAATGCGACGCGAGCATAAAAATGGAGAAAACAAAAAAGGACAGGGCGTTTCTTCAAGGGCGAACGACGCGGCTTGTTATGGCGTTGTTGATTTTAATGGGGATTGTCGTTTTTCGTTACGGCTGGTTGCAACTCGTTCAGGGCAGTGAACTTTCCGAACGAATGCGCTGGCAAGTCGGGCATGATTATTCCGTTCAATCGCCACGCGGCGCGATTGTCGACAGGAACGGGCGCGAGCTTGCCGTAAGCACAATGACAAAATCCCTGTTCGTCGACCCCAATCACGTGGAAAATCCCAAAGAATTGGCGCGAGATTTAGCTCCGCTTGTCGGCAAGACCGAGGAAGAAATTTTGGAAGATATAGCGGTCGGCGGCGGATTTTCGTGGGTAAAGCGGCGTCTGGAGCAATCGGAATATGAAGCAATTCGTGCCTTGATTCGCAAAAAGGGTTATGCCGTTTGTCTCGGTTTTCGCGACGAGGCTAAAAGATATTATCCCAACGACGTACTCGCGGCAAATCTTTTGGGGTTCGTCGGCACTGACGACAAGGGGCTTGACGGCATTGAACAGGCTTTGGACAAATATATCAAGGGCGAAGTCACGGAGTCTTTCATTTACGCCGACACGCGGGAGCGACCGATTTTAGAATCAATTTTTGCTCAACACGGCTATCAAGGTGACAGGTGCAAGACGATTCAGCTGACGATTGACAGCGCGATTCAATTTATCGTCGAACAGGAATTGGATAGGGCAATGGCGGAGAACAGTCCCGTTGCGATAACCTGCATTGCAATGGATCCGCGCACGGGTGAAATTTTAGCTATGGCGTGTCGTCCGACTTACAATCCAAATAAATTTTGGGATTACGAGCAGGAAATTTGGAAAAATCGCGCAGTTTCCTACATTTACGAACCCGGTTCGACTTTTAAAGCGGTAGTGGCGGGCGCGGCTTTGCAGGAGGGAATTGTTTCGCCCAATCAAATTTTCGTCGACCCCGGTTATGTCACTGTTTCGGGCAAAAGAATTCAGAATTGGAACGGCTTGAGTTTCGGGACGGTTACTTTTGCTGATGTCGTCAAGCAATCGCTGAACACGGGCTTTGCGCTTGTCGGTTTGGATTTGGGCGCGGATAAATTAATCGGCTATGCGCGGCTTTTCGGTTTCGGCGAGCCGACGGGAATTGAATTGCCCGGCGAGGAGATAGGCATTTTGTATTCGCCCGATGAAATGGTTGACTCCGATATTGCGACAATGGCTATCGGGCAAAGCATTGCCGTTACGCCGCTCCAGCTGATTACGGCTTTTTGCGCCATTGCCAACGACGGAATTTTACTCAAGCCGCACATTGTCAAGACGATAAAAAATGCGAACGGCTCGACTTATTCCGAGACGCATATTGAAGAAGTTCGGCGGACGATTGATTCTGCGTCGGACAAAACTTTGGTCGGTTTGCTTGAACAGGTTGTTGCTACGGGCGGCGGCGGCAAGGCGTCTGTTCGCGGCTACAGGATAGCCGGCAAGACGGGCACCGCGCAGAAAGTTAATGAGGACGGCTCCGGATACAGCGACGGGAAATATATTGCGTCGTTTTGCGGCTTCGCGCCGGTTGAAAGTCCGCAAGTCGCGCTGTTGGTTATGATTGATGAACCTTACGGAGTTTTTTACGGCGGACAAATTGCCGCGCCGGTTGCGAGCAGGATTTTTTCGCAAATTTTTCGTTACATGAGGATTGAGCCGAGCGACGCGCCTCTTGGGCTTGACGTTGACGAATTGGGCGCGGAAGTCGGCGAGGGCGACGCCTCCATACAAGGTATTGAGCCTAGAGAAAGTCCGCGGGAAGTTGAATATGCACCAGAGCCAGAGCCGCCTAAAGAAAATATTGCGCCCGAAGCGGCTCGCGTTCCGAGTTTTTACGGCAAAAGCATTCGTGAATCTGCGCGGCTTGCCAACGAGGCGGGCGTTGCTTTTGAAGCGGAAGGGTCGGGCTTTGCAGTTAGTCAGAGTATTGGCGCGGGCGAGATTGTTGATAAAGGCACGGCGGTTAAAGTCGTGTTCAGTCCTTGAAGTCCCCTCTTTGCCGTATTGAACCTACTTTCTTTTGCTCACCCAAAAGAAAGTAG